>NZ_JBJGYX010000016.1:0-98080 GCF_054050195.1 Geodermatophilus sp. SYSU D00710 | reverse complement strand
AGGAGTATGTCGTGGTTTTTGGGGTGGTAGTTGGGGGGGTGGGGGTTGTTGGGGGGGGTGCGGCGGGGGGGGGGGTGGGGGGGGGGGGGGGGGGGGGGGGGGGGGCCGCCGGTCAGTGCGGCCGGTGCCGGAGCTGCTGCTCGGCCAGCCGGGCCAGCAGCAGCTCGACCCGGACCAGGCCGGTCACCGCCCCGACGTCGTCGACGACGACCGGGTCGAAGCGGCAGGCCTCGGGGCGGGTGACGACCCGCTGGGCGACCTCGGCGACCGGCGCCGACGCCGGGACGCGCAGGCTCACCGGCGCCGGCCGGTGCCCGGGCGGGTCGCCGTCGCGGCGGTGGGGGAGGAGCAGGCCGGTGGGGTGGCCGAAGCGGTCGACCCGCACCGCGTTGCCCCCGCCGGCCGGCGGCCCGTCGCCGGCGACGAGCTCGGCGGTCTCCACCAGGCTGGCGACGTTCTCCACGAGGCGGGAGCGCAGGCCGGTGCGGCGCAGCCGGTCGGCGACCTCGGGGTCGAGTGTCACCCACGGCGGGCCGGGGCGGCCGAGCAGCCAGCCCTGGGCGAGGGGGACACCGAGCCGGACGAAGGCCTCCATCTCGCCCCAGGTCTCCACCCCCTCGGCGAGCAGCCAGGCGTCGATCCGGCCGCCGAACTCGCCGAGCAGCTGGGCGAGGGCGAGCTTGACCTCGTCGGTGTCGGCGCCGGCGACCAGCGCCCGGTCGAGCTTGATCATCTGCGGCCGGACGGCGGTCAGCTGCTGCAGGCCGGAGTAGCCCGACCCCGCGTCGTCGAGGGCCACCAGGGCGCCGCGGTCGCGCAGCCGGTCGCGCAGGTCGAGCAGCGGGCGGACGTCGGCGACGTCCTGGTGCTCGGTGAACTCCAGCACCAGCGGGGCGAGGTCCCCGGCGTCGAGCAGCAGCCCGGCCAGCTCGGGCTCCGGGAGCAGGTGCGGGCTGACGTTGACGGTCAGGAAGCAGTTGGGCGGCAGGTCCGCGCGCAGGTCCAGGCAGCGGTCGACGACCAGGGCCTCGACCCGGGCGCCGATCCCGGCGGCGTCGGCGGCGGCGAACCAGCGGTCGGGGGTGGCGGCGCTGGGGCCGCCGTCGGCGTCGGTGAAGCGGGCGAGGGTCTCGTAGCCGGCGACGACGCCGCGGGCGACGTCGACGATCGGCTGGAAGACCAGCCGGAGCGTCTCGGGCCGCGTGAGGAGGCGGTCGAGCTCCGCGTCCCAGGACGTCGGCCCGCTCGTCTCCGGCGGGGTCACGGTGCGCACGACCGGTACACCGGTCGTGCACGACCGGGTGTTGAGCGACGACGGCCGCTCTCACCCGGACGGGCCGTCCACCGGCGGCAACGGGTAGCGGAGGGCTCCGCGGGCTACCTACCGGGGGTGACCGGACCCGTTCCGCTGACCGACGCGCTGCAGGAGCTCCGCGACGCCGTGGCGCATGCCCCGCTCGGCCTGGCCACGCCCGGCCGCGAGGCCACCGTCCGCACCGCGCGGGCCGTCGTCGACCAGGTCGACGACTACCTGCTGCCCCGGCTGCGCGACCTCGACGCCCCGCTGCTGGCGGTGGTCGGCGGTTCCACCGGCGCGGGCAAGTCCACGCTGGTCAACAGCGTGCTCGGGGCGCGGGTCACCACGCCCGGCGTGCTGCGGCCCACCACCCGGGCGCCGGTGCTGGTGTGCTCGCCGGCCGACCTCGCGGCGTTCTCCGGCGACCGGGTGCTCCCGCACCTGCCGCGCACCACCGGCGCGGGCGACAGCGTCCGCGACGTCGCCGGCGGGCTGCGGCTGGTGCCCAGCGACGCGCTCCCGCCGGGGCTGGCGCTGATCGACGCCCCCGACGTCGACTCCGTGGTGGAGGCCAACCGCGACCTCGCCGGGCAGCTGCTGTCGGCCGCCGACCTGTGGGTCTTCGTGACGACGGCGGCGCGCTACGCCGACGCGGTCCCGTGGGACCTGCTGCGGACGGCGCAGGAGCGGGGCACCGCGCTGGCCGTCGTCCTCGACCGGACCCCGCCCGAGGCGGTGACCGAGGTCGCCGACGACCTGGCCGGGATGCTGCAGCGCGGCGGCCTGGGCGGCGCGCGGCTGTTCGTCGTCGAGGAGCGGCCGCTGGCCGACGGGTTCCTGCCCGAGGACCAGGTCGCCCCGCTGCGCGACTGGCTGCGCGGCCTGGCCGCCGACCAGGAGCAGCGCGCCGCCGTGGTCCGGCAGACGCTGGCCGGTGCGCTGGAGAGCCTCGACGGGCGGGTCGCCGCGGTGGCCGCGGGGGTCGACGAGCAGGCCGCGGCGGCCACCGCCCTGGCCGACGCCGCCGAGGCCGCCTACGACGGCGCGCGCGACGCCGTCGCCGAGGGCGTGGGCAACGGCAGCCTGCTGCGCGGCGAGGTGCTCGCCCGCTGGCAGGACTTCGTCGGCACCGGCGAGTGGATGCGCTCGCTGCAGAACCAGGTGGGCCGGCTGCGGGACCGCCTCGGGGCCGCGCTGAGCGGCCGGCCGACGACGGCCGACTCGCTGTCGGGGGCGCTGGAGTCCGGCGTCGAGACGCTGATGCGGTCCGAGGCCGACCGCGCCGCCGACCGCACGGTGACCGCGTGGCGGTCGCTGCCCGGCGGCGGGCCGCTGGTGGCCGGGCGCGAGGAGGCGCTGGGCGCCGCCTCGCCGGAGTTCGCGCCGGCCGCCGCCGACGAGGTGCGCGACTGGCAGGGCTTCGTGCTCGACCTGGTCCGCGAGGAGGGGGCGAGCCGGCGCTCGCGGGCGCGGCTGCTGTCCTGGGGGGTCAACGGCGCCGGGGCGGTGGTGATGGTCGCGGTGTTCGCCTCGACGGCGGGGCTGACCGGCGCGGAGCTCGCGGTCGCCGGCGGCACCACCGCGGTGGGGCAGCGGGTGCTCGAGGCGGTCTTCGGCGACGCCGCGGTGCGCGAGCTGGCGGCCCGGGCCCGCGCAGACCTCGACGCCCGCGCCGACCGGCTGCTGCGCGTCGAGCAGGAGCGCTTCGACGAGCTGCTGGACGTCGTCGCCGACGCCCCCGACGCGGCCGGGCGGCTGCGGGCCGCCGTCGCCGCGCTGGCCGCGGCCCGGGGCGTGGCCGCGTGAGGGGTCGGGGGACGCCGCTGGCCGACCGGCTGGCCGCGCTGCGCGAGGCGGTGGGGGTGGCCGAGGGGCGGCTGGAGGTGCCCGAGGTGGGCGCCGCGCGGCAGCTGCTGGCCAAGGCCGGCGCCCGCGAGGCGCTGGGCGACGCCACCGTCGTCGCGCTGGCCGGGGCCACCGGCAGCGGCAAGTCCACGCTGTTCAACGCCCTGTCCGGGGCGGAGGTGAGCACGCCGGGGGTGCGGCGGCCCACCACCGGCGTCGCGCACGCGAGCGTCTGGGGCGAGCACGGCGCGGACCGGCTGCTCGACTGGCTGGAGGTGCCCCGCCGGCACCGGGTGGCCGACCCCGACCCCGCCCTCGACGGGCTGGTGCTGCTCGACCTGCCCGACCACGACAGCGTGCGGCTGGAGAACCGGCTGGAGGTCGACCGGCTGGTGCAGCTGGTCGACGTCCTGGTGTGGGTGCTCGACCCGCAGAAGTACGCCGACGACGCGGTGCACACCCGCTACCTCGCACCGCTGGCCGGGCACGCGGGCGTGCTGCTGGTGGTGCTCAACCAGGTGGACCGGCTCGACGAGGCCGCGGCCGTCGCGTGCCTGACCGACCTGCGCCGGCTGCTGGACGAGGAGGGGCTGGCCGGGACGCCGGTGCTGCCCACCGCCGCCCGCACCGGCCCGGGTCTGCCGGAGCTGCGCGCCGAGCTGGCCCGCCGGGTCGGCGCGCGCAAGGCGGCGACCGACCGGCTCACCGCCGACGCCCGCGCCGCGGCCGGCGCGCTGGCCGAGCACTGCGCGCCCGACCTCGGCCGCGACCGCGGACCCGGTCGCGCCGCCCGCGAGGAGCTCACCGCCGCGCTGGCCGACGCCGCCGGGGTGCCCGCCGTCGTCGGCGCGGTCGAGCGCTCGGCCCGCCGCACCGGCACCGCGCACACCGGCTGGCCGCTGCTGCGGTGGACACGCAAGCTGCGCGCCGACCCGCTGGCCAGGCTGAACCTGGGCGACGAGCGGTCGCGCACCTCGCTGCCGCAGGCCGGGTCGGTGCAGCGGGCCGGCATGGACGCCGCGCTGCGCCGGGCCCGCGACGACGCCGGCCGCGGGCTGCCGCCGGCCTGGCGCGACGAGCTGCGCCGCACCACCGAGGACACCGCCGAGCGGCTGCCCGACCGGCTCGACCGCGCCGTCGCCGGCACCGACCTGGGCCCGGACCGCACGCCGCTGTGGCAGCGCGCGGTCGGCGGGCTGCAGTGGCTGCTCGCGCTGGTGGCGCTGGCCGGGGCGCTGTGGCTGATCGGCCTGGTCGGACTGGGCCTGCTGCAGCTCGACGACGTCGTGCCGCTGCCCCGGGTGCAGGGGATCCCGCTGCCCACGGTGCTGCTGGTCCTCGGGCTGCTCGCCGGTTTGCTGCTGGCCCTGGTGTGCCGGCCGCTGGTGGCCGCGGGGGCCCGGCGCCGGGCGCGGACGGCTCGGCGCCGGTTGACCGCACGGGTGGCCGAGGTGGCCGAGGAGGAGGTGCTGGCCCCGGTCGCCGAGGTGCGCGCCGAGCACGACCGCTACTGCGCCGCGCTGGGTCGCGCGCGCTCCTGACGTGCGGCACCGGCGGGCGTGGACACCGGGTGCCGGACCGGACAGGCTGGCCTCTCGGCACCGGCGAGGGGAGCGGTCGATGGTCGCGCGCTACGAGTACAAGGTCGAGGAGATCCGCGAGGGCATGATCGGCGGGAAGATGTCCGGCGGCAAGCTCGAGAAGGTCCTCAACTCGTACGCCCGCGAGGGCTGGCAGCTCCGGGCGATCACGTCCGTCGAGGTGAAGGGCCGCATCGGGCCCGGCGGTGTGGAGGGCGTCCTGGTCACCTTCGAGCGGCCGCTCGTCTGAGCCACCCGGCGGCGGTCGGGGCCTCAGTTCGGGTTCAGGTCCTCGATCCTCCTCAGCAGCCAGAGGCGGACGTCAGCGAGGCGGTCCTCCCGGGAGGCGGCGAGCTGCTGGCGCAGCCGCTCACGGTCCTCGCGGGACGGGTCGTCGGTCACGCTGGGAGTCCGTACCCGCCGGGACGTGCTTCTACCTGCAGACGGGCCTCGGGACCTCGCGTGGCCGGCGGACCGGGGGGTCCGGTGTCCTGGACCGGCCGCGGGACACCTCAACCCGTGGGGGCCGGCTCGATGCGGTGCCGGCGCACCCACAGGAGGACGCCGAGGACGACCATCACCAGCACCGCGACGAGGAACCCGGCATGGATCCGGCCGGGGACGACTGCGCTGGAGACCAGGGCGAAGTCCCACAGCCCGTGGAGCAGAGCCGGTGCGAGCAGCCCGCCCGAGCGCCTGCGGACCAGGTAGAAGAAGTAGCCGGCGACCGCGGTGACGAACACCTGGACGAAGGCCCCCACGCCCTCGCTGACCAGGTTGGTCGCATGGGCCAGGCCGAAGACCAGGGTCGACCACAGTGCGACCCGGCCCTCGCGGAAGCCGTTGGTGCGGAACACCGTGACGCCCAGGCCGCGGAACATGCCCTCCTCGGCGGACCCGACGAGCAGGCAGCTGAGCAACAGCAGGAGGGTGAAGCCGAGCCCACGGTCGGCCAGGCCCCCGTAGTCCACCGCCGCGACGGCGCCGGCCCCCATGAGGACCGGGACGACGACCACCCAGCGCTGCACCGGCCGGGCGTCCACCAGCACGGGCCGCCACCACCGCAGGTGGGCCACGGCGGCGAGGACGAACGCCAGCGAGACGCCGACCGGGACGGTGATGCTGCGCCACACCTCGTCCGGAGTCGTCGGGGAGGCGTAGCCGGCGTCGGTGCCGCGGGTCAGCAGCACCGCCAGACCCTGGAGGAGGACCAGGTAGACGACCACCAGCCCGATCCACCCGGCCACGGACAACCGGCGCGCGCCGGGTGGGTCCTCGACGACCGGGCCGGACACGTCGCTGGTCATGGTCGGCAACGTATGGCCGGTGGCTGCCCGTGGAGGGGGACTGTGTCGTCCGCCGGCCCGGGCGCCGGTCCGCCTCGTGGGCGGCGGTCGCGGAGCGGGTCAGGCCGCCAGCGGCTCCGCCGGCTCCTCGAGGCGGTCCGGAGCGGCGTTCCGGCGGTCCGACAACCGCAGGCCGGCCGCCGCCCCCACCGCCAGCAGGACGACGACGACGCCGTAGACCTCGGCGACCAGCCGCAGCCCCACGGCGCCCGAGGCGACGCCCGCGACGATGGCCGGGATGCTGAAGGCCAGGTAGCCCACGACGAAGACGCTCGACAGCAGCCCCGCGCGGTGGCCGGGCTCGACCCCGGCGGTCACCAGGGCCACCGCGCCGAGGAACGCCGCGCCGAAGCCCACGCCCGACACCGCGGCCGACAGGAGGAACAGCCACAGCGAGCCGGTGACCAGTGAGACCAGCAGGACACCGACCGAGACGGCGAACACCAGACAGCCGCCGCCCATCGACCGGCGCGGCGGCAGGTCGCGGGCGAGCAGGCTGCCGAGGACGCCGGCGCCCTGCATGCACAGGATGAGCAGGCTGCCGACGACGTGGTCGGTGACGCCGAAGACGCCGGCGACCAGCGACGGGCCGAGGGAGAGCACCAGCCCGCCCATCGCCCACAGCGCGACCAGCGCGGGGACGGCGACGGCGAACGCGCGGCGCTGCGGGCGGGGCACCTCGACCCTCGGGCGCAGCGAGGCCAGCGCACCGGGCAGCCGCGGTGAGGACTCCGGCAGCACCAGGACCAGCGCGGCGCCGAGCACGAAGACGACGGTGAGCACGCCGAACACCCACGGCGTCGGGCTGGCGACGGACTCGATCGCCAGACCCGCGCCGACGGCGCCGAGGGACAGGCCCAGCCCAGGGGAGACGCTGTTGAGCAGCGCGCCGATCGGCCGCCGGCCGGGGCGCTGCAGGTCGAGCAGGGTGGCGCCGAGCGACCCGGTCAGCGCGCCGGTGGACAGCCCCTGCAGCACCCGTGCGGCCAGCAGCCAGCCAACGCCGTCGGCGGCGAGGAAGACGGCCATGGCCACCGCCTGCAGCAGCAGCCCGCCGGCGAGCACCGGCCGCCGCCCGACGTGGTCGGACAGGCTCCCGACCACCAGCAGCGCGGCCAGCAGCGCGAAGGCGTAGATGCCGAAGACCAGGGTCAGGACGCCGGCGCCGAAGCCGAACTGCTCCTGGTAGACGCGGTACAGCGGCGTCGGGACCCCGGAGGCGGCCAGCACCAGCACGAGCAGTCCGGCCACCGACCAGAACGCGGCGGGGCGGGAGAGGCGGGGCACGCCGGGGGACAAGCGGGACCGCGAGCTGGTTGTTCCCCGCAACGGCGTGTCGGCGTCAGGTGGGGTAGCGGCGCGGTGTGTAGACCTGCCCCGACGGCGTCACCCGCGTCTGCGAGGAGCCGACGAGCACCAGGCAGCGCATGTCGACGGTCTCCGGGTCGAGCTCGCCGAGCGTCGTCACCCGGACCTCCTCCTCCGGCCCGCCCACGTCGCGGCCGACGACGACCACCGTCTCCGGCTTGCGCACCTCCAGCAGCGCGGTCAGCGCCTCGCCGAGCTGGTGCGGCCGCGCCCGCGAGCGCGGGTTGTACAGCGCGAGGACCAGGTCGGCGGCCGCGGCCGCGCGCAGCCGGTCGAGCACCACGTCGAGCGGCTTGAGCACGTCGGAGAGGCTGATGACGGCGAAGTCGTGGCCCAGCGGGGCGCCGACGCGGGAGGCCACGGCCTGCGCGGCGGTCAGCCCGGGCAGCACCCGGACGCGGACGCCGGCGTGCTCGGGACGGGCGGCCACCTCGAGCACCGCGGCGGCCATGGCGAACACGCCCGGGTCGCCGCTGGAGACCACCGCGACCCGCCGTCCCGACCGGGCCAGCTCCAGGGCGTGCGCGGCCCGTTCGGCCTCCACCCGGTTGTCGCTGGGGTGCCGGGTCTGTCGCGGGTTGGCCGGCACGCGGTCGAGGTAGGGCCCGTAGCCGACCAGGTCGTCGGCGGACGCCACCGCGTCGGCGGCCTCGGGCGTCGTCCAGCCGCGCGCGCCGGGGCCGAGGCCGACGACGACCACCTCACCGGCCCGCGGTCCGGCGTCCTCGGCGTCGGCCGGCGCGGAGGAGGCCGCGGTGAGGGGGCTGGGCAGCAGCGCGAGGGAGAAGTAGGGCACCGTCGCCGGGTCGACGTCGGCGAGGGGCAGCGTGCGCTGCCGGTCGGTGGTGGCCCGCTCGACGTAGAGCGCGCGGTCGAGCACGCCGGCGGCCTCGAACGCCTCCCGCACCTGCGGGAACGTGCGGCCGAGCTTCACCACGACCGCGGAGTCGGTGGTGGCCAGCCACTCGGCGAGCTCGTCGGCGGGCAGCGTGCCGGGCAGCACGGTGAGCACCTCGTCCCGCTCCACCAGCGGCCGGCCGACCACCGCGGCGGCGCCGCTGACGCTGGTCACGCCGGGCACCACCTCGGTCGGGTACCGGTGCGCGAGCCGCTTGTGCATGTGCATGTAGGACCCGTAGAAGAACGGGTCGCCCTCGGCGAGCACGACGACGTCGCGGCCGGCGTCGAGGTGGTCGGCCAGCCGGCCGGCGGCGGCCTCGTAGAACTCGTCGATGGCGCCCTGGTAGCCGCCGGGGTGGTCGGTGCCCTCGGTGGTGACCGGGTAGACCAGCAGCTCCTCGACCTGCCCCTCCCGCAGGTACGGGGCGGCCAGCGCGCGGGCGACCGAACGACCGTGCCGCGCGGCGTGGAACGCGACGACGTCGGCGGCGGCGATCAGCCGGGCGGCCTTGACGGTGACCAGCTCGGGGTCGCCGGGACCCAGCCCGACGCCGTAGAGGCGGCCGGTCATCCCACGTCGCTCGCGATCGCGTTCACGGCCGCGGCGGTGATCGCGCTGCCGCCCCGGCGGCCGCGGACGACGAGGAACTCCAGGTCCGAGGCGGCCAGCGCCTCCTTCGACTCGGCCGCGCCGATGAAGCCGACCGGGATGCCGAGCACGGCGGCCGGGCGCGGGGCGCCGGCGGCGACCATCTCGAGCAGGTGGAACAGCGCGGTGGGGGCGTTGCCGATCGCGACGACGGCGCCGTCGAGGCGCTCGCCCCACAGCTCCAGCGCGGCGGCGGTGCGGGTGGTGCCGAGCTCGGCGGCCAGCGCCGGCACCTGCGGGTCGTCGAGGGTGCAGACGACGTCGTTGTCCTTCGGCAGCCGCCGCCGGGTGATGCCGGAGGCCACCATCCGGGCGTCGCAGAGCACGGGCGCGCCGGCGTCGAGCGCCTCGCGGGCACGCCGGACGACGTCGGGGCTGTAGGCGACGTCGGCCACCAGGTCGACCTGGCCGCAGGCGTGGATCATCCGCACGACGGCGCGGGCGACGTCGTCGGGCAGGCCGGTGAGGTCGGCCTCGGCCCGGATCGTCGCGAACGACTGCCGGTAGATCTCGGCGCCGTCCTTCTCGTACTCGTCCATCGCCCGCGAGGCTACGGCCCGCCGCGGCGTCGTCCCCGCCCGCGTGCCGGGACGCCGGAGGCCGGCCGCGCTCCTCAGGCCGGCGCGGCCACCGCCGGCACGCCGGTCAGCTCGGTGCAGACCTCCCACAGCTCGCGCTCCCGCCGCGGGTCGAACGACGCGGCCGACGGCCGGGTCACCGCGCCGATCTCCACGTACCCCCCGCGCAGGCCGGCGTGCGTGCGGCCCAGGACCAGGTCGGCGAGGGCCCGGGCCGAGCGCCGGGGGGTGGTCACCCCCGGCAGCACCCGCAGCACCGGGAGCAGCCAGGACCAGGCCCACCGCTCCAGCGCGGTGCGCCGCCGGGCCAGCCCGGTGCCCGGCATCAGGCCCGGGTCGTAGACGTTGACCCGCAGCGCCGGGGCGGCCCCGCCGTGGCGGCGGTCCCACTCGTGCGCCTGGTACACGACCGCCAGTTTGCTGGTCGCGTACGCGCGCGACCCGGCCCTGGGATCGCCGTCGGGGCCGTCCGGGCGGGCCAGGTCGCGCGGGTGCTCCCACCGCGGCGGGTCGACCAGGCCCATCGAGCGGTCGCCGTGGTGGGTTCCGCTGCCCAGCAGGACGACGTGCGCTCCGTCGGCCATCGCCGGCCGCAGCGACTCCACCAGCACGTGCGGCGCGAGCACGTTGACGCCGAAGGTGAGCTCGTGGCCGTCGGCGGTGACCTGCCGGCGGTCGGCCGTCTGGACGCCGGCGTTGGACACCAGGGCCATCACCGGGGGCAGGTCGCCGGCGGCGACGGCGTCGCGGACGGTCGTCGCGGCGGCCCGCACCTGGTCCAGGGAGGCGAGGTCGCAGGGGACGGTCACCACGCGGGCGCCGGAGCGGGCCGCGTCCTCCGCCGCCGCCTCGAGGGCGGCGCCGGGACGCCCCACGAGCACGAGGGCGGTGGAGGGCCGGGCGGCCGCGAGCGCGGGGATCAGCGCGCGACCCAGGCCGCGGGTCGGTCCGGTGACGACGATGCAGTCGGTGATGTCAGGAACTGTCATGCTCACCATCGTGGGTGATGTCAGTGACTGACGCAAGTGCCCCGGGCTACGGTCGTCGCGTGGCGCGCTGGCAGGAGGGCACCCGCGGGCGGTTGCAGGAGGCCGCCGTCGGGCTGTTCGCCGCCCAGGGCTACGGCTCGACCACCACCGAGCAGATCGCGGCCGCAGCCGGGGTCACGCAGCGCACGTTCTTCCGGCACTTCCGGGACAAGGAGGAGGTGCTCTTCGCCGAGGACGACGCCCTGCTCGGGGCGCTGCTGCAGGGAGTGCGGTCGCTCCCGGACGACGCCGCGCCGGTCGCCGTCGTGCGCGCCGCCCTCGGCTCGCTGGCCGACCGGCTGCACGACGGGCGGGAGGCCCAGCGGCGGCGCGCGGAGGTGGTCGCCAGCGACCCGGCCCTGGTCGGCCGCGACCTGGCCAAGCAGGCGCGCTGGATCGAGGCGCTGGCCGACGTGCTGGCCGCCCGGGATCTGCCCCCGGGGCGGGCCCGGGCCCTCGCCGGGGCCGGCGCGGCCGCGTTCCGGACCGCCTACCGCGCCTGGCTGACCGGCCCCGCCCGGCCCGGCCTGGCGCGGCGCGTGGAGCGCGCGCTGGACGAGCTCGCCGAGGACCTCGCCGGCCGGTCGCCGGGCGCGCCCGCCGGGTAGCCGCGCCCGCCGGGTAGCCGCGGGCGCACGCGGGTAGCCGGGGGCATGGCCCTTCCCCGTCTGCTCGTCCTCGTCCTGGCCGGCGGTGCCGGTGGCCGCCTGCAGCTGCTCACCCAGCACCGGGCCAAGCCGGCGGTCCCGTTCGCGGGCGTCTACCGGCTCATCGACTTCCCGCTGAGCAACTGCCAGCACTCGCACGTCGCCGACGTGTGGGTGTCGATCCAGCAGCACCCGACCTCGCTCGCCGACCACCTGGCCAACGGCCGGCCGTGGGACCTCGACCGGACGCACGGCGGGCTGATGACCCTGCCGCCGTTCCAGGGGACCGAGCGGGGCGGGTGGAACACCGGCACCGCCAACTCGCTGTGGCGCCAGGCCGAGCTCGTCCGCGGGTTCGGCGCCGACGCGCTGGTCGTGGTCAGTGCCGACGCCGTCTACGAGCTCGACTACCGGGAGGTGGCCGACGCGCACCTGCAGTCGGGCGCGGAGGTGACCATGGTGACCACCGAGGTCGACGCCGACGACGCCGCCCGCTACGGGATCGTCGAGGTCGACGGCGACCGGGTGACCGGCTACGCCTACAAGCCCGACGAGCCGGCCACGACCACCGCCACCAACGAGGTCTTCGTCTTCGACCCGGAGCCGACGCTCGACCGGCTCGAGCAGCTGCGCTCCGAGGTGGGCGAGGAGGGGCTGGAGGACCTCGGCTCCCACCTGCTGCCGGCGCAGACGCGCGACGGCCTCGCGCGGGCCCACCCGCTGAAGGGGTACTGGCGCGACGTCGGCACGGTGGAGTCCTACTGGGAGGCGCACCAGGAGTTCCTGTCGGAGGAGCCGCCGATCGACCTCGACGACCCGGCCTGGCCGATCCACACCCGCGGCGGCCGGCACAGCGCCGCCCGGGTGCTCGACGACGGCCGGATCGAGAACAGCCTGCTCTCCGGCGGCACCCGTGTCTCGGGCGACGTCCGCGGCTCGGTGCTCTCGCCCGGGGTGGTGGTCGAGCCCGGCGCCGCCGTCGTCGACTCGGTGCTGCTGCCCGGCGTGCGGGTGCGCTCGGGTGCCACGGTGACGCGCTCGGTGGTCGACGACGCCGTCGACGTCGGCCGCGGCTGCACAGTGGGCGGCGACGGGGACATCACCCTCGTCGGCCTGCGGGCGCGGCTCGAGGAGGGCACGGAGATCCCCGCCGGCGCCCGCTACCCCGACCCGGAGGAGACCTCGTAGCCCGCCGGCGTCGCGACGACGTCCAGCACGTCCCCGCGCGGCCGGCCGCACCGGCGTCCGCACCCCGCCCAGTGCACGCGCACACCCTCGGGCACCGTGCCGGACGCGACGGCGGCCGCGGCGTCGGCGCGGACGTCGGCCAGCGACCGCGCGCACCCGGGCCGGCCGGCGCAGGCGGTCACCCGCGTCCACGGGCTCCCGGCGTCGAAGACGACGCCGGTGCGGTGCAGGTCGACGGCGGCGTCGCCGACGCGGTCCTCGGGCAGGTCGGGCACGACGACGCTGCGCCACGGCGTCAGCTGGACCTCCGCGGTGAGCGAGGCCAGCAGGTCGGCCTGACCGGCGGACAGCCGGCCCAGCGGGACGACGCCGACGAGCGCCGTCCGCCCGTCCGCCTGCGTCTCGGCGCCCACGGGGCCCACCGGCGGCGCGGCCGGCACGGCGACCGGCGGCACCGGGGACCCGGGGAGGCGCGCCCGCACCCGCGCCGGGCCGTCGTCGAGCTCGGTCAGCCGCCACGCGGTGCCACCTTGGGCGGCGCGCTCGGCGAGGAGGGCGCGGGTGGCGGCGAGCAGCAGGTCCACGGCGGCGTCCGGCGTGGCCCGCAGCCCGCTGTCGGCCCCGTCGAGCAGCAGTGCCACGTCGCCGCCGGGGAGGGCGAGCAGGCCGGCGTCGCCGCCGAGCCCGCTCACGTCGCCGCGGCCGTCGTCGAGGGTGGCCAGGTAGCGGCCCGGCAGCCCGGCCAGGGCCGGGTCGGCGCACAGGCCGGCGTCGAGCGCGGCGACCCACGGGCGGGCGTCGAGCCGCCCCCCGGCGCGGCCGGTGAGCGCGCTGGCCAGCACGTTGCGCACCCGCTCGTGGGTCTCGCTGGGCAGCAGGCCGGCCGCGGCCAGCCGGTCACCGAGCTCGCGGACGGCTCCGGACGCGAGCCCGCGCAGCTGCAGGTTGCCGCGGCTGGTCATCTCCAGGCCGCCGTCGCCGAGGTCGCGCGCCGCGGCGGCGAGCGCCCGCAGCTGGGCGGCGCTCAGCAGCCCGCCCGGCACCCGCACCCGCGCCAGCTCGCCGTCGGCGGCGGGATGCGTCTGCAGCGCACCCGGGCAGGCGTCGGAGCGGGTTCGGACAGTGGTCATGGCGCCCGCGACGGTACGACGCGGGCGCCACGACCCGCCCGGCGTCAGGCGTCCCGGCGGGCGCGGTCGAACGACATCCACACCTCGCGGCGCTCCTTGCGGCTGGTCACCTGCGCCATGGCGGCGACGCGGCGGCGCTGGTCGAAGGAGGCGATGTGCTGGACGACGGCGATCTCGGCCTCGCGCATGGCCCGCTCGGCGGCGAACTCGGCCGGCGTCGACGGGTACTCGTCGGCCGGGACCGGGGGCACCTCGTCGGCGCGCTCCCGCGCGTAGGGGCTGTCGGGCGGCAGGTTGCCGCTCACCCGGCCGTAGGCGCCGAGCACCAGCAGCACCAGGCCGGCGACGACGGAGAAGACGACGTTGCTGATGCCGAACGCGAGGATGTTGAGGTCGGTGTTGAGCACGGCCAGGTTGGCCAGCGCCGACACCAGGAACAGCACACCGATGACGATCATGACGGTCGAGGCGGTGCGCGGGCTGCGCAGGGCGGAGAACACGAGCACGACCGCCGTCACGATCGAGATGGTCGACAGCAGGCCGTTCGACGACAGGCCGAGGACGCGCTCGCCGTCGGTGGAGAAGTAGTCCAGCCCGTTGGCGAACCCGAGCACGCCGAAGACCGCGATCACCCCGGCGACGACGAACGCGCCGATGCGCTGCACGGTGTAGACGCGGTTGCGCTCCGCCGCGGGCGGGGCATCGGGCTGCCGACGGGGAGGGGCCGGCGAGCGGTCGGCCGTCCGGTGGCGGTGCAGCGACAGGGCCATGGTGTGCTCCTCGAGCCGGAGGACTGCTGGCAACGGTTGTTCCCAACTCGATGGCGCACGGATGCACCTCGTTCCGGACTTCCTCGTGCCGTGCGCGCCCGGGCGTGTCGCGGTCCGGGAAGAGCGGCCCGCCCGCCGTCGTTCCGTCGACGTGGACCAGCCCTTCGAGACCGATCTGCACTCCGAGTACCTGCGCGCCGACCTCTTCTTCTCCATGGGGCAGCCGGTCGAGGCCGCGCGCGTCCTGGAGCCGCTGGTGGCGGCCGAGCCGGGCAACGAGGCCGCGCTGGAGCTCCTGGCGCGCAGCTACTTCGGCTCGGCCCAGCTGCAGCGGGCGGAGGACGCGCTGCGCCGGCTGGTCGAGCTGGCGCCCGCCAACGGGTGGGCGCGCCGCGCCCTGGCCCGCACGCTGGAGCGGCAGAGCCGCCGCGACGAGGCCGCACCCCACCACCGCATGGCCGACGCGCTCGGCGCCGAGTAGCCCACCGACCGTTCTTGCGGTTCCGGCACGGACGTTGACCTCGAGTCGGCTCGAGGTCCTAGCGTCCCGGCCGTGAGCATGGAGATGACGGCGTGGTCGGCGCTCTCGCGGGCCACGCAGGCCCGCACCGACCGGCGGGCGATCTCCCGCGCGACCCTGCGGCGGGTGCTGACCCACGCCCGGCCGCACCGCGCCCGCATCGGCGCCTTCGTCGCGGTGGGCGTCGTCGAGGCGGTGCTCGCCGTCGCCACGCCCCTGCTGGCCGGCCGGGTGGTCGACGAGATCGTCGGCGGCGGGAGCACCGGCACCGTCGTCCGCCTCGCCGTCGTCATCGCCGCGGTGGCCCTCGCCGGCACCGCGCTCGGCCTGCTCGGCCGGTGGCTGTCGGCCACGCTCGGCGAGGGGCTCATTGTCGACCTGCGCACCGCCGTGTTCGACCACGTGCAGCGGATGCCGGTGGCCTTCTTCACCGCACGCGCACCGGCGCGCTGGTGTCCCGGCTCGACAACGACGTCCTCGGGGCCCAGCGCGCCTTCAGCGACACCCTGTCCGGGATCGTCACCAACACCGTCACGCTGCTGCTCGCGCTCGCCGCGATGCTCACGCTGTCGTGGCAGGTGACGCTGCTGGCGCTGCTCCTGCTGCCGGTCTTCCTGCTGCCCGCCCGCCGGATCGGCCGCCAGCTGGCCGGCCTGCGCCGGGTGGCCGCGGAGTCCAACGCGGCGATGACCGGGCAGACGACCGAGCGCTTCTCCGCGCCCGGAGCCACGCTGGTCAAGCTCTACGGCCGTCCCGACGCGGAGTCGGCCCGCTTCGCCGCCCGGGCCCAGGCGGTGCGCGACGTCGGGGTGCGGACGGCGATGGTGCAGTGGACGTTCGTCAGCGCGCTCACCCTGGTGTCTGCGCTCGCGCTCGCGCTGGTCTACGGCGTGGGCGGCACCTCCGCGCTGGCCGGGGCGCTCGAACCCGGCGCCGTCGTCGCGCTCGCCCTGCTGCTCACCCGCCTGTACGCGCCGCTGACCGCACTCGCCAGCGCCCGGGTCGACGTCGCCTCGGCCCTGGTCAGCTTCGAGCGGGTCTTCGAGGTGCTCGACCTGGTGCCGCTGGTCCGCGAGCGGCCCGGCGCCCGCGAGGTCCCCGACGGCCCGGTGTCGGTCGAGCTGGACGGCGTCACCTTCGCCTACCCCTCGGCCGACCGGGTCTCGCTGGCCTCGCTGGAGGACGTCGCCCGGCTCGACGGCCGCGGCGGCGTCGACGTCCTGCACGACGTCTCGTTCACCGTTCGGCCCGGGGAGGTGCTGGCCGTCGTCGGGTCGTCGGGTGCGGGCAAGTCCACGATCGCCGCGCTGCTGCCGCGCCTCTACGACGTCGACGCCGGCGCCGTCCGCCTCGGCGGCGTCGACGTGCGCGACCTGACCACCGACTCGATCCGCCGCACCGTCGGGCTGGTCACGCAGGACGGCCACCTGTTCCACGAGTCGCTGCGGGACAACCTGCTGCTCGCCGACCCCGGCGCCACCGACGCGCAGCTGTGGGACGTGCTCACCCGGGCGCGGCTGGCCGACCTGGTGCGCGGGCTGCCCGACGGCCTGGACACCGTCGTCGGCGAGCGCGGCTACCGCTTCTCCGGCGGGGAGCGGCAGCGGCTCACCATCGCCCGCCTGCTGCTCGCCCGCCCGCGGGTGGTGCTGCTCGACGAGGCCACCGCGCACCTCGACGCGACGTCGGAGGCCGCGGTGCAGGAGGCCCTGGACGAGGCGCTCCAGGGCCGGACGGCGATCGTCATCGCGCACCGGCTCTCGACCGTGCGCGCGGCCGACTGCATCCTCGTGCTCGAGGGCGGCCGGGTGGTCGAGCGCGGCCGGCACGAGGAGCTGCTCGCCCTCGGCGGCCGCTACGCCGAGCTGTACCACACCTCGCTCGGGCAGCCGGTCCCCGCCTGAGGCGTCAGCCGGACCACGGCGATCCGCCGCGACACCCGGGCCTGGTAGCCGTCGTAGCCGTCGAACCGCGCCATCAGCGCCGCCCACAGCCGGGCCCGCTCGGGCTCCTCGACCTCGGTGGCCACCACGGGCCACCGCCGGCCGCGCACCTCGACCGCGGCGCGCGGGTCGACCTGCAGGTTCAGCCACCACTGCGGCTCCGCGTCGATCCCGCCGTTGGACGCCGCGACCACGACGTCCTCGCCGTCGCGCACGTGCAGCAGGGGGGTGCAGCGCTCCTGCCCGGACACCCGCCCGCGGCAGGTGAGCAGCACGACGTCGCCGCCGCGGAAGCGGTTGCCGACCCGCCCGCCGGTGCGCCGCAGCAGCGCGGTGTGCCCCGCGGCCACCCGCCGCGTGACGGCCGTGAGGACCCGGTCCCCGCGGGACAGCGCGGCGGTCACCGGGCGGTCCCGAACAGGCGCGCGTCGGCCCGGGCGGCGCGCCGGCCGAGCAGCCGGCCGAGTGCCGACAGGACCGGCTGCCCGCCGAGGATCCGGGCCGCGGCCTCCGGCGGGATCGCCGAGACCACCCAGCCGAGCGCGGCCACGGTGTCGCGGGGGCCGTACTCCCGGGCGAACGCGGCGTCCTGGCGGGCCCAGTCCTCGGGGGTGAGGTGCTGCTGGACGAGCGCCATCCCGTCGCGCTCCTCGTGTGCCAGGTGGGCGCCGAGGGCGTCGCAGGTCCGGACGAGGGTGTCGGCCAGCCGCGCCCGGGTGTCCGCGCCGCCCTGGCCGGCGGCCAGGTCCGCCAGCCCGGCCGCGCAGGAGGCCAGCAGCGGGTCGATGCCGGCGTGCTCGGCCTCGAGCCGGTCGAGGACCACGGCGTCGGCGCCGCGCTCGCGCAGCAGCGGCCACAGGTGGGCGTCCTCGCCGGCGTGGTGCTTGTGCAGGAACCGCGCGAACAGCCCGAAGCGCCGGGCGAGGACCCGCCAGCGGGCCCGGTCGCCCACGTCGACCGTGGGGACGACGGCGGCGAAGGCGTCGAGGTCGCGCCGGAACGCCCGGTGCATGACGTACATCGCGGCCACGTCGACCGGGCCGTCGGGTGCGGCGGCCTGGCCGGGCAGCAGCAGCTGGACGGGGTGGGGAGGGGCGGTGGTCACGGCGACCTCTTTCGGCTGAGTGACGCTCAAACGAATAGAGGAACGGTAGGGTGGAACCGTGTCCGAGGGCAAGAGGGTCTACCGCTCGCAGTTGCGGCAGGAACAGGCCCGGCGCACCCGCGTGCAGGTGCTCGACGCCGCCACCCGCTGCTTCGTCGAGCAGGGCTACGCCGCGACGACGATGCGCGACGTCGCGGCCGCCGCCGGGGTGTCGGTGCCGACGGTGTTCGCGCAGGGCGGCAAGGCGGCGCTGCTGCTCGCCTGCGTGGACCGCGCGCTGGTCGGCTCCGACGAGGACCGCGCGGTGCGGGAACTGGGCCCGTTCGCGCAGCTGCTCGCCGCGCCGGACCGCGCCGGCCGGCTTGCGGCCCTGCGGCAGTTGGTCCTCGAGGCCGCCCCCGGGTCCCGGGCGATGCAGGACGTCTTCGCCGCGGCCGCGGCGGCCGACCCGGACGTGCGGCCCGCCTACGAGGAGTACGAGCGCCGGCGGCGCGCCGACACCGCCGCCCTCCTCGGCGCGTTCGCGCCCGACCTGCGCGAGGACCTCGACCTCGACGCGGCGACCGACGTCGCCTGGGCGGTCCTCTCGCCCTCGACGCAGTCCCGGCTCATGGTGGGGTGCGGCTGGCCGGCCGCGCGTTTCGCCGACTGGGTGGCCGACACCCTCGACCGGCTGCTGCTGCGCTGACGTCGATCCTGCTGGAACGCCCGACGGTCGCCGGCGACCAGCCGAGCGGTGCGCTGCGCGCGGGCGGTCAGGCGCGCTCGCTCACCGGCCGGATCTCGCCGTCGGCCAGTCGGCGCCGGTAGCCGAAGAGCTCCCGCTTCACGACCCCGGCCATGATGTAGAGGCCGACGATGTTCGCCAGCGACATCGCGAAGATCATGCTGTCGGAGAACCCGATCACCGCGTCCAGCGTCGACGCGGCGCCGATGATCACGAAGAGGCAGAAGACGACCTTCCAGGTGCGGTCGACCAGCATCGACTCGCCGAAGAGGTAGGTCGCCGCCTTCAGGCCGTAGTAGCTCCAGGCGAGCATCGTGGAGTAGGCGAACAGGATCACCGCGATGGCCAGCACGAACGGGAACCACGAGGCCACCGTCTCGAAGGCCGCCGACGTCGTCTCGACGCCGGGTGCGCTCGACTCGTCGGCGTAGGTGCCGGTGATGACGATCGCCAGGGCGGTCATCGTGCAGATGACGACGGTGTCGATGAAGGGCTCGAGGACGGCGACGTGGCCCTCGGTGGCGGGCTCCTTGGTCTTGACCGCGGAGTGCGCGATCGCGGCGGACCCCAGGCCGGCCTCGTTGCTGAAGGCCGCGCGACGGAAGCCCTGGATGAGGACCCCGACGAGGCCGCCGTAGCCGGCCTCCGGGCTGAACGCCTGGGTGATGATGTCCCACAGCGCGCCGGGCACCGCGCTGAGGTTGGCGAACAGCACCAGCAGGCAGGCGACCACGTAGAAGACCGCCATGAACGGGACGATCTTGTCGGTGACCCGGGCGATGCTCCGGATGCCGCCGATGATCACCGCGCCGACGAGCAGGGCGAGGACGAGCCCGAAGACCGCGCCGGCCGCGCCACCGCCGAGCGGGCCGTCCTCGCCGCCGGTCACCGACTGGGCCTGGGCGAACGCCTGGTTGGACTGGAACATGTTGCCGCCGCCGACGGCCCCGCCGAGGGTGAAGACGCAGAAGAGGACCGCGAGGACCTTGCCCAGCGTGCCGAGGCGGGGGCTCTTCTCCTTGAGGCCCTTGCTCAGGTAGTACATCGGGCCGCCGGAGACCCGTCCGTCCGGGTACTCGTTCCGGTACTTGACACCGAGCGTGCACTCGACGCCCTTGGTGCACATGCCGACGAGCCCGGCGATGACCATCCAGAAGGTGGCACCGGGGCCACCGAGGGAGATCGCCACGGCCACGCCGGCGATGTTGCCCAGGCCGACGGTGCCGGAGACCGCGGTGGCCAGTGCCTGGAAGTGCGTCACCTCGCCGGCGTCGCGCGGGTCGTTGTAGTCACCACGGACCAGTCGGAGTGCCTGCTTGAAGGCCCAGAACTGGAAGCCCCTGAGGTAGATCGTGAAGAAGATCCCGGCGACGACCAGCCACACCACGATCAGTGGCAGCTCGACCCCGTCACCGAGGAAGTCCAGCGGGACGGCGTAGAAGACGATGCCCGAGATGAAGTCCGAGATCGGGGTGAAGAAGTCGTTGACCCGGTCGTCGAAGCTCGCGGCGAGGACTGCGGAGTCGTCCATCACGGCACCACCAGGACGGGGACGGGGGAGAGCTGGATGAGGTGACTGGGGGTGGAGCCGAAGAGCAGCGTGCGCACCCGGCTCTGACCGACGCGGCCGACGGTGATCCAGGCGGCGTCGTTCTCCCGGGCGATGGCGACCAGCGTCTCCGCGGGGTGGCCGTGCCGGACGATCCCCTCGACGGGCACGTCACCGGCCCCGGACAGCCGTGTGACCACCGGTTGCAGCACCTTCTCCCGCGCCGCCGCGGCCTCGCGCTCCTTGTCGATGTGGCGCCGCTCGTTCTCCTCCGCCGGCGTGAAGGAGTACGGCGACCAGGGGACGACACAGGCGAGCACCAGGCGCAGGGAGTGGCGGCGCGCGGCCTCCAGGGCCGCGTCCGCAGCCCTGTTGCTGGCCTCGCTGCCGTCCAGACCCACGACGATCGATGCGGACACGGGCGTACCCCCGGCCTTGGAGTCGATGTGGGCCGACCGTAGGGGAGGCGGCTGGACCGGGCCATTCCACGAACCCGACCGTCGACCGGTCGTCGCCCGGCCGGGACCGTCGGTGCCGGCGGGCAGGATGCCGTCCGTGTCCGTTCCCGACGATGTCGTCGCGGCCGTCCGCGGCGCCTGGTGCCGCGAGACCTGCGACGACAGCGACCTCGCCGACTGGTCCCCGCAGAACCCGGCCCGCGGCCAGTGCGGCGCCACCGCGCTGGTCCTGCACGACCTGCTCGGCGGGGACCTGCTGCTGGCCGAGGTGCTGCTGCCCGACGGGTCGCGGCAGGGGGTGCACTGGTGGAACCGGCTGCCCGACGGCCGCGAGGTCGACCTCACCCGCGGGCAGTTCGCGCCCACCGAGGTCGTCCAGGAGCCGCGGGTCGTCGTCCGCCCGCCCGGGCTGCCCCGCCGCGACCGCGACCAGTACCTGCGGCTGCGCGCGGCGGTGCTCGGCACGCTCGGCGGCCGCGCGGGGGCTCCCGGGTAGCGTCTGACCGCGTGTTCGTCCTGCTCTCCACGAGCGACACCGACCTGCTCTCCGCCCGCGCCAGCGGCGCCGGCTGGCGCCCGGGCAACCCGGTCCGCCTCGGCCACGACGGCATCGCGGCGCTGACCGAGGGCGCCGCGCTCGTCGTCGTCCGGATCCTCGGGGTGCGGCGGCAGTACGAGGAGATGCTCGCGCCGCTGCTGGCCGGGCCGGCGCCGGTCGTCGTCCTCGGCGGGGAGCAGGTGCCCGACGCCGAGCTGATGGAGCTGTCCACCGTCCCGATGGGCGTGGCCACCGAGGCGCACGGCTACCTCGCGCAGGGCGGTCCGGACAACCTCGTGCAGCTGCACCGCTTCCTCTCCGACACGGTGCTGCTCACCGGTGAGGGCTTCGCCCCGCCGTCGGTGGCGCCGGACTGGGGCGTGCTGGAACGCGCCGCGCGCACCTCCGACGGCCCGCGGGCCGCCGTCCTCTACTACCGGGCCCACCACCTGGCCGGGAACACCGCGTTCGTCGAGGCGCTCTGCACGGCGGTCGAGGACGCCGGCGGGCAGGCGCTGCCGGTGTTCGTCAGCTCGCTGCGCAGCGTCCCCGACGACCTGCTCGAGGTGCTCCGCACCGCCGACGCGCTGGTCGTCACGGTGCTCGCCGCCGGCGGCTCCCGGCCGGCCACCGCGTCGGCCGGCGAGGACGACGGCGCCTGGGACGTCGGCCGGCTCGCCGCGCTCGACGTGCCGGTGGTCCAGGGCCTGTGCCTGACCCGCTCGCGGGCCGACTGGCTGGCCGACGACGACGGCCTCTCGCCGCTGGACGTCGGCAACCAGGTCGCGATCCCCGAGTTCGACGGGCGGCTGGTCAGCGTGCCGTTCTCCTTCAAGGAGACCGACGACGACGGCCTCACGCACTACGTCGCCGACCCCGAGCGCGCGGCCCGCGTGGCGGGGACGGCGGTGGCGCACGCCCGGCTGCGGTCGGTGGCGCCCCGGGACCGCCGGATCGTGGTGATGCTGAGCGCCTACCCGACCAAGCACGCGCGGATCGGCAACGCCGTCGGCCTGGACACCCCGGCGTCGGTGGTGCGGCTGCTGGCCGCCATGCACGGCGCCGGCTACGACATCGGCCCGTTCGACGGGCCCGGCGCGCTGCCCGGCGTGGCCGACCTCGACGGCGACGCACTGGTGCACGCGCTCATCGCCGCCGGCGGGCAGGACGCCGACTGGCTGACCGAGGAGCAGCTGTCGGGCAACCCGGTGCGCATCCCGGCCGCCGAGTACCGGCGCTTCTTCGAGACGCTGCCGGCCGACCTGAGGGACGCGGTGGTGCGGCACTGGGGCGAGCCGCCCGGGTCGCTGTTCGTGGACGACTCCGGACCCGACGGCCCGGCCATCGTCTTCGCCGCGCTGCGGGCCGGCAACGTCGTCGTGATGGTGCAGCCGCCGCGCGGCTTCGGGGAGAACCCGATCGCCATCTACCACGACCCCGACCTGCCGCCCTCGCACCACTACCTGGCCGCCTACTGGTGGCTGCGGTCGGAGTTCGGCGCGCACGCGCTGGTGCACGTCGGCAAGCACGGCAACCTGGAGTGGCTGCCGGGCAAGACGGTGGGGCTGTCGGCCTCGTGCGGGCCCGACGCGGCGATCGGCGACCTGCCGCTGGTCTACCCGTTCCTGGTCAACGACCCGGGCGAGGGCTCGCAGGCCAAGCGCCGGGCGCACGCCACGCTGGTCGACCACATGGTGCCGCCGATGGCCCGCGCGGACACCTACGGCGACATCGCGCGGCTGGAGCAGCTGCTCGACGAGCACGCCAACGTGGCGGCGATGGACCCGGCCAAGCTGCCGGCGGTGCGCGCGCAGATCTGGACGCTGCTGCAGGCGGCGAAGCTCGACCACGACCTCGGGCTGGCCGACCGGCCCGACGACGACCACTTCGACGAGATGATCCTGCACGTCGACGGCTGGCTGTGCGAGATCAAGGACTCCCAGATCCGCGACGGCTTGCACGTGCTCGGCGTCCCGCCGTCGGGTCAGGACCGGGTGGACCTGGTGCTGGCGGTGCTGCGGGCCCGCCAGATCTGGGGCGGGTCGGTGGCGCTCCCGGGGCTGCGCGAGGCGCTGGGCCTGGCCGAGGACGGGTCGGCGGGCCTGAGGGCGACCGACGTCGTCGAGTCGCAGGCGGCCGCGCTGGTCTCCGGCATGGAGGACGCCGGCTGGACGACCGGCGCCGTCGGCCCGGTCGTGCGGGAGGTGCTCGGGCGGGAGGACGACGCCGTCGCCGACGTGCTGCGGTTCGCCGTCGACGAGGTGGTGCCGCGGCTGGAGCGCACCACCGACGAGCTCGACGCCACGCTGCACGCCCTCGACGGCGGATACGTGCCGGCCGGGCCGTCGGGCTCGCCGCTGCGCGGGCTGGTCAACGTGCTGCCGACCGGGCGCAACTTCTACTCCGTCGACCCGCGGGCGATCCCGTCGCGGCTGGCGTGGGAGACCGGGCAGGCGATGGCCGACTCGCTGCTGGAGCGCTACCGGGCCGACACGGGGGAGTGGCCGCGGTCGGTGGGCCTGTCGGTGTGGGGGACCTCGGCGATGCGGACCTCGGGCGACGACGTCGCCGAGGTGCTCGCGCTGCTGGGCGTGCGGCCGGTGTGGGACGACGCCTCGCGGCGGGTGACCTCGCTGGAGCCGGTGCCGCCGGCGGAGCTGGGCCGGCCGCGGATCGACGTCACGGTGCGGATCTCCGGCTTCTTCCGGGACGCCTTCCCGCACGTGGTGACCATGCTCGACGACGCGGTGACCCTGGTGGCCGCGCTCGACGAGCCCGCGTCGGAGAACTTCGTGCGGGCCCACGTCGACGCCGACGTCGCGCAGCACGGGGACCGGCGGCGGGCGACCACCCGGGTGTTCGGGTCCAAGCCCGGCGCCTACGGGGCGGGGCTGCTGTCGCTGATCGACTCGCGGGACTGGCGCGGCGACGCCGACCTCGCCGAGGTGTACGCGGTGTGGGGCGGCTACGCCTACGGCCGCGACCTCGACGGCGTGCAGGCCCGCCCGGACATGGAGGCGGCGTACCGGCGGATCGCGGTGGCGGCGAAGAACGTCGACACCCGCGAGCACGACATCGCCGACTCCGACGACTACTTCCAGTACCACGGCGGGATGGTCGCCACGGTCCGGGCGCTGACCGGCGCGGCGCCACGGGCCTACGTCGGTGACTCGACCCGGCCCGAGCAGGTGCGCACCCGGTCGCTGACCGAGGAGACCTCGCGGGTGTTCCGGGCGCGCGTGGTCAACCCGCGGTGGCTGGCCGCGATGCGCCGGCACGGCTACAAGGGCGCGTTCGAGCTGGCCGCCACCGTCGACTACCTGTTCGGCTACGACGCCACGACGGGCGTGGTGGCCGACTGGATGTACGAGAAGCTCACCGAGACCTACGTGCTCGACCCGGAGAACCGCGAGTTCATGGAGCGGTCGAACCCGTGGGCGCTGCACGGCATCGCCGAGCGGCTGCTCGAGGCGGTCGACCGCGGGATGTGGGCCGAGCCGGACCCGGCGCTGCTGGACGGGCTGCGGCAGGCCTACCTCGACACCGAGGGCGACCTGGAGGGCGGCGAGACCCCGGACCGGTCGGGGGCGACCGCCTAGCACCTCCCGTGCGCTGCGTGACGGCGCGCCGAGGCGGGGCGAGGAGGCGCGTGTGATCCGGCCACGGCGGGTAACAGGGACCGCATGGGCATCCTGAACCGACTCCTGGGCACTGCTGAGACCACGGCTCGCCGCGGGGCGGCCGGAGGCCGAGCCGCCGCCGGCCGCGCCACCACCGGACGGGGGATGGCCGGCCGGGGCACGGCGACCGGCCGTGGCATGGGCCGCACGCGGATGGCGAGCGGCACCCCGACCCGTCGCTACGGGCGTGGCGCACCGACCACCGCGGCCTCCGGCGGGCTGGGCCGCCTGCTCGGCTCGCTGACCCGCCGCCGCTGAGGAAGGGCCCCGCTGCCCCCCGCCGCTCGCTCGCGGCGGGGCCCTGCAGCGGGGCCGTTCCGGCAGCTAGGGCACCGAGGCGGCGGCGACCAGCAGCACGACGGTCGCCGCCGCCTCGCCCATCGCCCCCATCACGTCCCCGGTGACGCCGCCGAGGCGCGCCGTCGCGCGGGCGCGGACGAGCTCGGCCGCGAGCAGCCCCGCCACCGCGGCGCCGGCGAGCGCCGCCGCGGCCGCGGGGCCCGCCGTGGCCCACCCTGCCGCCGCGGCGCCGGCCAGCACGAGGACGACCCACCCGGCCAGCCACGGCGCCGACACCGTCCCGGCCACCGCCCGCCCGAGCGCCGAGCCCTCCGCGACCCGGACGCGCGCGAGCCCGGTCCGGGCCATCGCCAGCCGGGCCACGACCACCGCCGTCCACAGCGCGGTCCAGCCGCCGCCGCCGGCCAGCAGGACCGCTGCTGCGGCCGCCTGCAGCAGCAGCACCAGGACCAGGGTCACGACCCCGAACGGGCCGACGTCGCCGCGGTGCATGACCTGCAGCGCCCGCTCCCGGCCGCGCAGCGGACCGAGGCCGTCGGCGGTGTCGGCCAGCCCGTCGAGGTGCAGCGCCCGCGTGAGCCAGGCCAGCACCGCCAGCGCCAGCACCGCCCCGGCCGCCGGGGACACCAGCCGGGCGCCGAGCACGCCGACACCGGCCGCCACCCCGCCCAGGGCCAGCCCGACCAGCGGCGCCCACGGCAGCACCCCGCGGGTCGACGTCGTCCCGACGGCGGGCACGCGGACCACGGTGAGCAGCGCGACCGACTCCAGTGGGCCGGCCCACCACGCGCGCCGCCCGCCTGCCCCTCGCCCGTTCACCGCAGCCGCTGCGGCAGCCCGGCGACGACGAACCACACCTCGTCGGCGGTGCCGGCCAGCCGCTGGTTGACCTCGCCGAGGGTGTCGCGGAACAGCCGGCCCGCTCGGGACTCGGGCACCACGCCCAGGCCCACCTCGTCGCTGACCGCCACCACGTGCGCCGGCGTCATCGCCCACGCGTTGACCAGGGCGTCGACCCGCCCGGCCAGCCGGTCGAGCGCGCCGGGCGCCTCGGCCCACACCCCGGTCTCGTCCATCAGCGCGGCCACCCACGTGGTCACGCTGTCGACGAGCACCGTGCCGCCGCGCAGCAGGTCGCTGGGCGCGGTGGTCTCCAGCGTCGTCCAGCCGTCCGGCCGCCGGGCGCGGTGGGCCGCGACCCGGCGGGTCCACTCGGCGTCGTCCGGCGCCGGTGCCGAGGTGGCCAGGTAGACGACGTCGGCGCGCCCGGCGACCAGCGACTCGGCGTGCGCCGACTTGCCCGACCGCGAGCCGCCGAGCACCAGCACCCGCGCCATCAGACGGCCGCCGCCGTGAGCTCCAGCCGGGTCACCGTGCCGTTGTGCGGGGTCACCGCCGGCATCGCGGCCGGACCGAGCCCGGCGGCCACCGCCTGCGCCGCCCGGATCGTGTCGCCGTGGGTGACCAGCGCGACCACGTCGGCCGGGGGCCGCGCGGTCAGCTCCGCCAGGAGGCCCGCGACCCGGGCGTGCAGCTCGGCCAGGCTCTCGCCGCCCTCGGCCGACCAGTGCGGATCGGTCCAGTCGACGACGTCCCACAGCTCCCGCGACGGCCGCCCCTCCAGGACGCCGTACCCCTGCTCGCGCAGCGCCGGGGTGGTGGTAAACGGCAGCCCGGTGGCGCGGGCGCAGTGCTCGGCGGTCTGCACCGCGCGGCGCAGGTCGCTCGACAGCATCGCGCCGGGGCGCAGCCGGCCCAGCTCGCGGGCGGCTCCGGCGGCCTGCTCGTGCCCGAGCGCGGTGAGCGGCACGTGCGCGGTCTGGCCCTGCATCAGCCCCGCGGCGTTCCACTCGCTCTGGCCGTGCCGGACGAGGAGGAGGGTGAGCGGGCGGGCCATGGTGGTCGCCGAGCGTAGGACAGGCCACCGCGGCCGCCCGCGCCGGTGCTCGTACCGTCGGGGCGTGACCATCCCCGTCCGTCCCGGTGCCGGCCGCACCGCTCCGCGGGCCGCGGCCCGGCCCGCCGGCCCCGACCCGCTCGCCCCGCTGCTCGACCTGCCCGGCGTCCGCGAGGCCGCCGAGTCCGCGCGTGGCGGCATCGACCGGCTGCTGGCCCACCGGCTCATGCGCAACCGGTCGGCGGAGGTCAGCACCGAGTCGGCGCTGCGGGGCGCCCGCGCGTCGGCCGCGCTCGACGGGGTCGACGTCGCGCTGGCCGACCTGCGCGCGGGCTCGGTCGAGGACCCGGTCGTCCAGGGGTCGCTGCGCGTCTCGGTCGGGCTGGGCGCCATGGTCGACACGTGGTCGAGGGCGCCGGGCCAGGTGCTCGCCCGGCTGCACGTCCTCGCCGCCGCCGACCTCGTCGACCGCAGCGACCTCGGCCGTCCCGCGCCGCACGCCGGCCCGCGCCTGGGCGGGCTGTTCCAGGTCGTCACCGGCACCTCGACCGTGCCGGCGGTGCTGGTCGCCGGGCTGGTGCACGGCGAGCTCGCCGCGCTGGCGCCCTTCGGCACGGCTGATGGCGTGGTCGCCCGCGCGGCCGGCCGGCTCACCGTCATCGGACGGGGCCTGGACCCGAAGGCGGTGTCGGTCCCCGAGGTCGGGTTCCTGGAGCTCGGGGTCGAGGCCTACCGCGAGCGGCTGGCCGGTTACGCCTCCGGCGCCCCCGAGGGCGTGGCCGCCTGGCTGGTGCACTGCTGCCGGGCCACCGAGCTCGGCGCCCGCGAGGGCCTGGCCATCGCCGAGGCCATCCTGCGCGGCTGAGCTCGGCCGGGGTCCGGCGGCTCGGCTCCTCCTGCACCCGGCCGCGGCCCGGGGGACAGTGGCCGCATGCGCTCCCTCGACGTCGACGGGCTCGGCCGCGTCAGCCGCATCGGCCTGGGCACGTGGCAGTTCGGCTCCCGGGAGTGGGGCTACGGCGAGGGCTACGCCTCCGGCGCCGCGCGCGACATCGTGCGCCGCGCCCTCGACCTCGGCGTCACCCTGTTCGACACCGCCGAGGTCTACGGGTTCGGCCGCAGCGAGCGGATCCTCGGCGAGGCCCTGGGCGACCGGCGCAGCGTCGTCGTCGTGGCCTCGAAGCTCCTGCCGGTGGCGCCGTTCCCGCCGGTGGTGCGCCACCGGCTCGAGGGCAGCGCCCGGCGGCTCGGCCTGCGCACCGTGCCGCTCTACCAGGTGCACCAGCCCAACCCGGTCGTGCCCGACACCGTGACCATGCCGGGCCTGCGGGGGCTGCTCGACGAGGGCCGCATCCGCGCCGTCGGCGTCTCCAACTACTCGCTGCGGCGGTGGCGGGCCGCCGACGCGGCGCTCGGCCGGCCGGTGATCAGCAACCAGGTGCACTTCTCGCTCGCCCGGCCCGCCGCGCTCGACGACCTGGTGCCCTTCGCCCAGCGCGAGGGCCGCGTGGTGATCGCCTACAGCCCGCTGGCGCAGGGCCTGCTCGGCGGGCGGTACGACGTCGACCACCGGCCCGGCGGGGTGCGGGCGGCCAACCCGCTGTTCGGCACCGAGAACCTGCGCCGCGCCCGGCCGCTGGTCGAGGCGCTGCGCGAGGTCGCCGGCGCCCACGGGGTGCAGCCCGGGACGGTCGCGCTGGCCTGGCTGGTCTCGCTGCCGCGGGTCGTCGTGATCCCGGGCGCCTCGAGCGTGGCGCAGGTGGAGGCCAACGCGGCGGCCGGCGACCTGGAGCTGCGCGCGGACGAGGTGGCGGCGCTGACCGCGGCGGCGCGGGCGTTCACGCCGGTCTCGGCCGCGCGCAGCCTCGTGGACGGCGTCCGGGAGCGTCTCGGGGTCTGAGCTCAGGCCCCGCGCCGTCGCCGGCGCGCAGCCGGCACGGGTGCCGGCACCGCCACGGCGGACGCGGCCGGGACGACGCGCAGGGCCCGCCGCCGGGCGTACCAGGCGAGCCCCACGACCGCCGCGCCCATCGCCGCCGCGCCCGTGACCACCGGGACCGGCGGTGTGCCGAAGCGGCTGCGCATGGACACCGGCCGGGTGAACTGCAGGACCGGCCAGCCGCGCTCGGCGGCGACCCGGCGCAGTGCCCGGTCGGGGTTGACCGCCGTGGGGTGCCCGACGGCCGACAGCATCGGCAGGTCGGTGACCGAGTCGCTGTAGGCGAAGCAGTCAGCCAGGTCGTAGCCGCTCTCGGCGGCCACCTGCCGCATCGCCTCGGCCTTGTTCTCGCCGTAGGCGTAGAACTCGATCTCCCCGGTGTAGCGGCCCTCGGCCCGCACCATGCGGGTGGCCACGACGCGGTCGGCGCCGAGCATCTCGCCGATCGGTCCCACCATCTCCGCGCCACTGCTGGAGACGATGACGATCTCCCGGCCGGCCGCCCGGTGGGACTCGATCAGGTCGGCGGCCTCGGCGTAGACCAGCGGGTCGACCACCTCGTGCAGCGTCTCGCTGACGATCTCGTGCACGGTGGCGACATCCCAGCCGGTGGCCATCCGGGTGATCTGCGCGCGCAGCCGTTCCATCTGCTGCGCGTCGGCGCCGGCGCGGGAGAAGACCAGCTGCGCGTAGGCGCCCTTGAGCACGGCACGGCGGTTGATCAGGCCGCCGGCGAAGAAGGGCCGGCCGAAGGCCAGGGTGCTGGACTTGGCGATGACCGTCTTGTCCAGGTCGAAGAACGCCGCAGCGCGGGTCACGGTTCACGACTGTAGGGGAGCGGGGGCCGGTGACGACCCGCCTCGCGTCGTCCACACCCCAACGGGTCGTCCACAGGTCACCCGGCCGGGGCCCGCGGGGCTCCGCCGTGCGCTGGGCTCGGCCGCGTGTCCCCGCGTCCCGCCCCGCCGCCCTCCTCCCGGCCGGTCGTCGTCAGCTCCGACGAGGACCTGCTCGACGACCTGCTGCGCGTCCTCGCCGTGGCCGGCACCGAGCCGGAGGTCGCCACCGGCGGTCCCGCGCTGCGGCGCGCCTCCCGGGACGCCGGGCTGGTCCTGCTCGGCGCCGACGCGCTCGGGCTCCCCGCGGTGCGGGCGCTGCCCCGGCGTCCCGGCGTGGTGGTCGTCGCGGCCGGGGTGCCGGCCGCGCCGGTCTGGGCGGCGGCGGTCGAGCTCGGGGCCGAGCGGGTCGTGGTCCTGCCCGACGACGAGGCGTGGCTGGCCGCCCGCGCCGCCGACGCCGTCCGCTCGCCGGTCGAGCGCGGATGGCTGGCCGTGGTCGGCGGCAGCTGCGGCGGGGCCGGCGCCAGCACCCTGGCGACCGCGCTGGCGCTCACCGCCGCGGAGTCCGCCGACGGCGTCCTGCTCGTGGACGCCGACGCCTGCGGTGGTGGGCTGGACCTGCTGCTGGGCGCCGAGGACGCCGACGGCCTGCGCTGGCCCGCGCTCGCCGGGCTCCGCGGGCGGGTCGCCGGCGAGGCGCTGCTGGCCGCGCTGCCCGAGGTCGAGGGCGTCACGGTGCTGGCCGCGGCGCGCGACGATGCCGCACCGGTGCCCGCCGCGGCGCTGACGGCGGTCGTCGAGGCGGCCCGCGGGTGCGGCCGGCCGGTGGTGGTCGACCTGCCGCGGCCGACCGGACCCGCCGACGCGACGGCTGCCGCGGTGCTCGCCGAGGCCGACCTCGCGGCGCTGCTCGTGCCCGCCCGGCTCCGGGCGGTCTCCGCGGCCCGGCTGCTGCTGACCGGTGCGCCGGAGGAGCCGGCGCCGTGGAGTGCGGCCCGGGTGGTGGTCCGCGAGGTCCCCGGTGGCCTGTCCGCGGCCGAGGTGGCCGCGGTGACCGGCCGGCCGGTGCTGGCCGGCCTGGCACACGACCGCGGTGCCCTGGCCCGCGGCGAGCGGGGCGAGCCGCCCTCGGTGACACCGCGCAGTCCCCTGGGATCGGTCGCCCGGCGACTGCTCGGCGAGCTCGTGCGGGCGGAGCGGGCGGCGTGAGCGGGCTGCCGCTGGTCGAGCGGGTGCGCGCCCGACTGGCGCTGGAGCCGGGCCCGCCCAGCCGCGCCACGGTCGCCGCGCTGGTCCGCGACGAGGCCGGGCTGGTGGGCGACGCCGAGGTCCTCGACGCGGTGCGGGACGCCGTGGCCGAGCTGGCCGGGGCCGGACCGCTGGAGCCGCTGCTGCGCGAGCCCGGCGTCACCGACGTCCTGGTCAACGGCCCCGCGGCGGTCTACGTCGACCGGGGCAGCGGGCTCGAGCGCTCCCTGGTCCGCTTCCCCGACGAGGACGCCGTCCGACGGCTGGCGGTGCGGCTGGCAGCCAGCGCCGGACGCCGGCTCGACGACGCCGCGCCCTGGGTGGACGCCGGCCTGCCCGACGGCACCCGCCTGCACGCGGTGCTCCCGCCGGTGTCGGGCGGGGGCACCTGCCTGTCGCTGCGGGTCCTGCGCCGCGCCCGCCTCGGCCTCGACGACCTCGCCGCCCGCGGCACGCTGCCCGGGGAGTCGGCCGGGCTGCTGCGTGCCGTGCTGCGGGCCCGGCTGGCCTTCCTCGTCACCGGCGGTACCGGGTCGGGCAAGACCACCCTGCTCGCGGCCCTCCTCGGCGAGCTGCCGGCGGCGGAGCGGCTGGTGCTGTGCGAGGACGCGCCCGAGCTCGCGCCGGCGCACCCGCACGTCGTCCGGCTGCTCACCCGCCCGGCCAACGTCGAGGGCGCGGGACGGGTGACCCTGCGCGACCTGGTGCGCCAGGCGCTGCGGATGCGGCCCGACCGGCTGGTCGTCGGCGAGGTGCGCGGCGCCGAGGTCGCCGACCTGCTCGCGGCCCTCAACACCGGTCACGACGGCGGCTGCGGCACCCTGCACGCCAACCGGCCCGGCGAGGTGCCCGCGCGACTGGAGGCGCTCGGCGTGGCGGCGGGCCTGGACCGGCGGGCGGTGCACAGCCAGGCGGCGGCCGCGCTGGCCGTGGTCGTCCACCTCCGCCGCACCCCCGAGGGCCGGCGGGTGGAGGAGATCGGGGTGGTGCGTCGCGACGGTGACTGGGTGGTGGTGGAGCCCGGCTGGCGCGCCGACGGCGGCCCGTGCCCGGGCGCCGGGCGGCTGGCCGCACTCCTCGAGGGCGGGAGCGCGGGATGAGCGCGGCGCTGGTCCTGGTCGCGGTCGCGCTGCTGCTGTGGCCCGGCCGGGTGGCGGAGCGCCGGCACCGGCTGCGCCGGCTGGTCGGGCCCGGGCCGGGGCCGGGGGTGCGGGCGCGGGCCGCCGCGGTCCCCGCGTCGGCCTGGCCGGTGCCGGCGGCCGTGCTCGGCGTGCTCGCGGGTGCCGCGGGGGGCACGCCGCTGGTCGCGGTCCTGGCCGGCGCAGCCGCGGCGGTCGCGGCGAGGGGCTTCGTCCGGACGCGGGCCCGCCGGACGCAGGAGGCCCGGGTCGACGCGCTCACCGACGCGCTCGGTGCCGTGGCCGCGGAGGTACGCGCCGGCCGGCCGCTCGCGACGGCCACCACGTCGGCCCTGGCCGGCTGCCCCGACGGCGACCTCGCGCGTGGCCTCGCCGGGGCGCTGCGGGCACCGGCGGCGGCCGGCGCCCCGGCGGTCCCCGGGACCGACCTCGACCGGGCGCTGGCACGGGTGGCCGCGGCCGTGCTGCTCAGCGAGCGCACCGGCTGCTCGCTGGCCGCGGTCGTGGCGGCGGTCGAGGACGACCTGCGCGCCCGCCGGCGGCAACGGCAGGAGCTGCGGTCGGCGACCGCCGGCCCGCGGGCCAGCGCTGCGCTGCTCGCCGGGCTGCCGCTGCTCGCGCTGGCGATGGGCAGCGGCATCGGCGCCGATCCGTGGGCGGTGCTCACCACGACCGCGGCCGGGCAGGTGCTGCTCGTCGCGGGCGTCGCCCTGGAGGGAGCCGGACTGGCCTGGTCGGCGCGGCTGGTCCGCCGGGCGGCGGGGGACGCGACGGCGTGAGCGCGAGCCTGGTCCTGCTGTCCGCGGCGCTGCTGCTGTGGCCGTCGCCGACCGCCCGGCGGGCGGCGCGGGTGCGGGCCGTGGCCGGACGCCCTCCCGCGCACCCGGAGGCGAGGCCGCCGCGCCCGGCGGCGGTGCGCCGCCTGCTGCTGCCCGGGACGGCCGGGGTGGCCGTCGCGCTGCTGGTCGGGGGACCGCCGGGGGCGGCGCTGGGCGTGGTGGCCGGGGTGTTCGCCGACCGGGTGCTGCGGCGGAGCGGGCCGGTCGACACCCCGGGCGCCGGGGGAGGAGCCGAGCTGCCGGTGGCCTGTGACCTGCTCGCCGTCTGCCTCGCGGCCGGGCTGCCGGTCGGCGGCGCGCTGGGCGCGGTGGCGACGGCGCTGCCCGGGCCCACGGGAGGCGCCCTCGCGGCGGTCGCGGGCCGGATGCGGCTGGGCGCCGCCCCCCACGCGGCCTGGGCCGGCGCCCCCGCCGGGCTGGCCGGGCTGGGCCGCGTGCTGGTGCGCGCGGGGGAGTCGGGGGCGGCGGCGGTCCCCGCCCTGCGCGTGCTGGCCGCCGAGGCCCGTCAGACCGCCCGCAGCGACGCCGAGGCCGCGGTGCGGCGGGCCGGCGTGTGGGTGCTCGCGCCGCTGGGCGCCTGCTTCCTGCCGGCCTTCGTCTGCCTCGGCATCGCGCCGATGGTCATCGGCATCGCCGGGCAGGTCTTCGGGTGACCGGGTAATCGGGGGACCCGGTCGGCGGTCGGTCGCGCTCAGCGCCGCCCGGCGGCGAACGACGAGGTGGCGTGCGGGACGAAGGAGGGGGCCAGCGACCAGGAGGCCGGGATCGACCGGGGCGCCGCGCCGCCGGCCGGCGCCAGGTCGAGCACCATGCGGGTGGGCTGGAAGGCCTCCGCGTAGCCGATCCGCGCCTGCGCGCCCCAGTGCCGGGCGGAGGCGACGACCGCGTCGGGCTCGACCATCGCCGACCGCTCCACCTGCGAGGCGTGGGCGGCCAGCGCGGCGAGCTTGCCGGTGAGGTGGGCGGTCACGTCGACGTAGACGGTCGGCGCGAAGCCCAGGGTCGACGGGCTCTGGTAGTGCAGCACCCGCGGCAGGCGGCGGGCCGCACCGAGCGTGGCGGCCGCGACGGCGCGGTGGTCCTGGTGGCTGTCGTCGGGAGCGTGCACGTAGACCAGGTCGGCCGCGGTGGCCTCCAGGACCTGCTCGATCCGGCGGATCGCCGCCGAGTCCGCGACCACCTCGCAGTCGTGCAGGCCGCCCCAGACCAGGTCGGCGCCGAGCACCCGGGCCGCCCGCTCCTGCTCGGTGCGGCGACCGGCGACCTGCGGCCCGTTGCCCGGGCCGTTCTCACCGCCCGTCATGACCAGCACCGTCACCGTGTCACCGGCCGCGACGTGCGCCAGCAGGGCGCCTCCGCAGCCCAGCTCGACGTCGTCGGGGTGTGCCCCGATGGCCAGGACGCTGCGTCCCGTGCTCCGCGTGCCCGCGCCGTCCATCGTCCGCCGTCCTGTCCGTCCGGGGCGGTTCCCCGCCCGACGTCTCTGCATCGGCGGACCCGGCTGCGCCCTCCATCCCGGCCGGCGGTTCCTCCCCCGTCGGGGGGAGATCCGGTCGTGCACGACGGATCGGCCGGCGGCGGAACGGGTCAGCCCGCGACGACCGCCCCCGCGCCGAGGACGGTGAGGGCCAGGGCGGCCGCGGCGGGGAAGTCGTCCGTGACCGCCCAGGCGGAGGGCCGGTCGGGAGCCGACGCGTACTCCCCCTGGCGCACCCGGATGGCCCGGGCGCCGACCGCGACCGCGACCGCGACGTCCTTGCCCGGGCGGTCACCGACGACCAGGACGCGCTCGGCGGGTACGCCGAGCCGGCCGGCCAGCACCCGCAGTCCCTCGGGAGCCGGTTTGCGGGCCGCACGGCCGCCGAGGGCGTCGGTGACCAGCACCTCGGACAGCAGGGACGTCAGGCCCGTCGCGGCGAGCTTGGCCGCCTGGATGACCGGGTTGCCGTCGGTCAGGCATCCCACCGGGACCACCCGCCCGAGCTCGGCCAGCGCCGGGGCGACGCCCGGGTAGGGGGCCAGGGACACGGGCGCGTGTGCGGTGAAGGCGGCCACCAGCGCCGGGACCAGCCCGGGCAGGTCGGCGGCGGGCACCCCCACGGCCAGCAGCGCGCGGTCGATCGTCCCGCCGCGGTCGGACCCCGCCGCCAGCTCCCGGAGCAGGGCGGCGTGCACCCGCGCGCCGTCCAGCCCGGCCGCGGCAGCGGCGGCCCCGACGTCGGCCGCCGCACCGGCCAGGTAGGCCGCCTGCGGGTAGAGCGTGTCGTCGAGGTCGACCACGACAGCCAGCGGCGGCGGCCCGTGCCAGGACGGCGCCGCGGTCACCACGGCAGCCGGCCGTCGGTGAAGTCGGGCTCCTCCAGGGTCAGCAGGGCGTCGGTCGCCTCGTCGGCGAGGAGGGCGGCCACCTGCGCGCCGGTGGTGCCGTCGCCGTAGGGGCAGGGGAGGGCTGCCGCGCGGGCCTGTCCCTCCGCGCCGGTGTGCCGGGCCGCGGCGGCGAGCACGGCGTCGGCGGCCGAGTCGTCGGCCAGCCCGGCCAGCGTCGTCGTCCCGGCCTCCACGCCCTCCCACCGCGGGGTCGAGCCGCGGAGGACGACGACGGGCACGCCCAGGAACGCCGCCTCCTCCTGGATGCCGCCGGAGTCGGTGACCGCCAGCCGCGCCGAGGCCAGGGCGGCCAGCAGCGCGTCGTGGCCGACCGGGCCGGTCCGGGTGATCGCCGGGTGCTCGAGCTCGGCGTCCAGGCCGGCGACCGCCAGCCGGGCCGCGGTCCGCGGGTGCACCGGGAAGGTCACCGGCCCGACGTCGTCGGCCAGCGCGCGGACGACGCCGACCAGCCGCTTCAGCCGCACCGGGTCGTCGACGTTGGTGGGGCGGTGGGCGGTGACCAGGACCCCTTCGCGCTCCGCCACGGGCACCGGCCGCACGTCCCGGGTCACCAGCGTGTCGACCACCGGGTTGCCGACCACGAACACCCGCTCGGCGGGCACCCCCTCGGCGGCCAGGAACGCCGCCGCGCGCCGGGTGGGCGCCAGGTGCAGCGCGGCGACCGCCGCGGCCACCCGCCGGTTGACCTCCTCCACGCTGCGCGGGTTGAGGCTGCGCAGCCCGGCCTCGAGGTGCGCGAAGGGCACACCGGCGCCGCGTGCGGCCAGGGCGTAGGCGGGGACGGTGTTCGTGTCACCGAGGGCGAGCACGACGTCGGGCCGGAACCGGGCCACCGTGCGCGCCGCGTCGGCGTGCAGGGCGCCGTACCGCGCGGCCGGGTCGCCGGCGGGCAGGTCGAACCGGCAGGTCGGCGCCAGCCCGAGGGTCTGCTGCAGGCGCGTGGACAGGTCCGGGTCGGTGTGCTGGCCGGTGTCGACCACGTCGACCCGGTGCCCCGCGGCGGTCAGCGCCCGCACCACGGGCGCGAGCTTGACCACCTCCGGTCGGGTCCCGAACGGCACCAGCACGTGCCGGGCGCGGGTCACGCCCGGACCGCCGCGGCGGTGCACGGGTCGGTCACCGGGGTGCCGTCGTCGGCGGTGTAGGTCTCGGCGAAGTAGCGGCTCATCCGGACGCCGGGGGTGAACCACAGGGGCGGGAGCACGGCACCGGGCTCGCGGATGCCGGTCAGGTGGGCGCTGACCACGTCGGCGCCGGCGGCCAGGGTCAGCGGCAGCCCGCCGGAGAAGCGGGGGTTGACCTCCACCACCGTGGCCCGGCCGTCGTCGGCCACGAAGCCCTGCACGTTCGCCGGGCCGGTGAGCCGCACTGCCTCGAGCGCGGCGGCCACCACCGCGGTCACCTCGGCCGAGTCGAAGGTGGTGCCCTTCACCGAGATGCCCGCGCGGGTGTCGTCGCGCCAGCGCGGCACCACGGTGACCAGCTCTCCGTCGCGGCCGACGAGGGCGTCGGCGGTGAACTCGCGCCCCGACAGCCGGGTCTGGGCGATCAGCGCGGCGTCGGCGCGCATGGCCTCGACGACGTCGGAGCGCACGTCGAGCAGCCGGACCCCGCGGCTGCCGCGCCCGGCGCGGGGCTTGACCACCCAGGGCCCGGGGACGGTGACCAGCCCGGCGGGGGTGTCGGTGGTCGCGGGGTGCGGCACGCCCGCGGCGCGCAGCGCGCGGGCGAAGGCGGCCTTGTCGCAGCAGATCTCGACCGCTGACACGTCGGGCAGCCAGGTCGCCACGCCGGCCGCGGCCAGCCGGTCGGCGCCCGCGGCGAGGGCGGGCAGCTCCTCGGCGACCGTGCCGATGAGCGCGTCGGCGCCGTGCGCGCCGGCCAGCGCCACGAGGGCGTCGACGAAGCGGACGTGGTCGGCGCGGGGGACGACGGCGCCGACGGTGGCCAGCGCCGCTCCCGCGGCGGTCGCGTCGGCGTCCACCCCGACCACGCGGTGGCCCAGCGCCGTCAGCCGGCGGACGACGGCGACGCCGGCCGGGCCGCCGGCGCCGGTGACGATCACCGCGGGCGCGCCGCGCCGCTCGTGCTCGCCGGCGGGTGGGGGGACAGGAGCGGGCGGCCGGGTCGGGAGGGTCGAGGTCACCGGGGCGTCTCCGGGGGGTGCGGGGCGGACGGGCGGGCGAAGCTGCGGGGCGCCGCGGACCCGGCGGGGTGCGCGGAACCGTCCGGCGGCGGCGTGAGGCCACGCGGGGGCGTGGCCGGCGGCACGGGGATCCGGGCCACCACGACCGGGGCGACGTCGTCCGCGGACGGGCCGCCGAGGGCGGACGGGGGTGCCGCGGGCCGGGCCAGCAGCCAGCCGCGGGCCCACAGCCGCAGCGCGGCCACCCGGTGGTCGGTCACCGGCTCCCACTGACGCGCGGCGACCGCGTCGGCGAGGGCGTCGAGGACGAGGGGGTCGGACTCGTAGGTCGCGACGGCCACGAGCGTGGCGGCGTGCGCGCCGAGCCCGTCGGCGGCCAGGGCGTGCACCTGCTCGACCCGCTGGGCGGCCGGCAGGTGGCCGAGCCGGTAGTCGACGCGGGCGGCCTCGCGGCGCGCGGCCAGCCAGGCGGAGAGCCGCCGGGGCAGCACGTGCCGGTGCAGCAGGCCGGTGACGGTCGTCCGCCGGCGGCGGGCCTCGACGTCCTCGGCGTCGGCGGTGCGGTAGCCGAGACCGGGCCGCGCCCAGCTGTCGGGGCGGCGGGCGGTGTGCCGGCCCTCGACGTCCTGCTCGGCCCGCTCGGCGGCGGGCAGGGTGACCCAGACCATCACCAGGAAGCCGCCGAGGGTGGCGACGAGGTTCCACACGGTGCCCACCCAGTCGTGGAACAGGACCAGCGCGCCCTCGCCCCACTGCAGGCCCGCCAGGGCTGACAGCAGCAGCCGGCCGTGGTTGAGCAGCACCACGGCGAGGACGGCGACGACCAGGCCGCCGAGGGCGTGCAGTCCGCGGCTGCGCAGGACCACCGCGGTCAGGGCGACCAGCCCGAGGACCGACAGGACCGACGAGCACGATGCCGTGACCACCGCGTCGATCACCTCGCCGTCGCCGCGGAAGAGCAGGACGTGACCGGGCAGCACGCCCGAGGACCAGGTGGGGTCCAGCCACCCGAGCACCACGGCGACGGCGCGGGCCTCGAGGACTTGCAGTGGCCCCGACAGGGTGGCGAAGCCGGCGACGCAGATCACCGCGGCGAGCGCGAGGTCGAGCAGGACCGGCAGCAGCCGTCCCCGCGTCCCGCGCGAGAGCCGTCGCCGTCCGAGCGCGGGTGCGGTGGTCACCGGTCCTCCGAGGGCAGGGCGAACGACCGCGGGCGCGCCGGCGACGCGGCCACGGCCGGGGCGGAGGGAGCCGCGGCGGGCCGCCGCACCGTCGAGGTGGCGCCGGAGCGCGAGGTCTTCACCCAGCTGTAGGGCCGGCCGAGCATCCCGTCGAGGTAGGCGCGCGAGGTGATCCAGATCGACAGCGCGAAGGCCGGCAGGAAGCCCAGCAGCCGCCAGGCCGAGCGGCGCTCCACGCGGCCGACCAGCAGGCCGACGCACAGCTCGGCCAGCGGGCCGATGAACAGCAGCATCGACAGCGGCAGCAGCCCGACGACCGGGAGGTCGCCCACCCCCGCGGCGCGCAGCACCGTGAGCAGCAGACCCAGCCCGCTGAGCACCGGGACGTGGTAGACGCCGAGGAACAGCGTCGTCTCGACCTTCTCCAGCGGCGACAGGTGCGGCGAGCGCATCAGCGGGCGCCAGTGGTCGCGCAGGCACTTCTGGTGGCCGCGGGCCCACCGGTAGCGCTGCTTCCAGAAGCGCTGGGCGCTGACCACCGCCTCCTCGAAGTCGATGGCCGAGACGTCGTAGCGGACCCGCTGGCCCCGCAGCAGGATGCGCAGGGTCAGGTCGGTGTCCTCGGTGACCGTCTCGGGGTTCCAGCCGCCGAGCGCCCGCAGCGTCGAGGTCCGCACGGCGCAGTTGGCGCCGCCGTAGGCGGGCAGCTCGAACAGCGCCTGCCGGCCGTACTCGTTGACGAGGTAGCCGGAGAGGTAGTCGAGGAAGACGGTGCCGGCCATGGAGGAGTCCTGGCCGTTGCGGATGACGCACCGGCCCATCACCGCGCCGACGACGGGGTCGCGGAAGTGCCGCACCAGCCGCCGCAGCGCCGTCGGCTCCGGCTCGTGGTCGGCGTCGAAGACGAGCACGATCTCGGCGTCGACGAGGGCCAGTGCCTCGTTCAGGGCGCCGGACTTGCCGCCGCCGGCGCCGGGGAGCCGGTGCAGCACGCGCAGCCGCGGCTCCCGGGCGGCCCAGGCGTCGAGCTTCGCGCCGGTCGCGTCGGCCGAGCCGTCGTCGACGACGACGAGCGTGAGCCGGTCGGCCGGGTAGTCCAGGGCCAGCAGTGCCGTCACCATCCCGTCGACGACGAGTTCCTCGTCCTTGCAGCCGACGAGGACGGCGACCGGCGGCGTGTAGGCGTCCAGGCCCACGTCGGCGGCCAGCAGGTCGCGCTCGGCCCACCGAGCCGCGGCCACCGCGAAGGCGAGGTGCCGGCAGAAGTAGACGCCGAAGACGACGTTGAGCGCGCCGGCGAGGACCCCGAGGGTCGGGTCGAGGCCGAACAGTGCGACCGCCGCGGCCAGGGCGAGGACGTAGGCGACGAGGACGAGCGGGCGGCCCTCGGGGCGGTCGGTGCCGTGCGCCACGGATCCTCCTCCCGCGTCGTGCCCGGCGGTGCGGCTGCGCCACCTCATGGCTGGATCGGCAGTCGTGCTGCCGTCCTGAAGTGGAAGCGGACGCGCCGACGGCACCGCGTGTGCCGTCCACAGGCCTCCCGGCCGTCCACAGGTCCGCTCCGGGCCTGGAGCGCGTGCGGCGGGCGCGGCGAGGGTCGGGGCCGCGCCCCGTGCGGGGCCGCCGACCGAGGAGGACCTGCGATGACCGCCATCCCGCCCGAGCCCGCCGCACCTGCCGACGACGCACCGCGCCGCCGCGGCCTGGCCGCGCGGTGGGCCCGCCTGCGCGCCGACGCCGAGGCCGGCATGAGCACCGCCGAGTACGCGGTCGGCACGGTCGCCGCGTGCGCCTTCGCCGCCGTGCTCTACCGGGTGGTCACCGGCGGGTCGGTCGTCACCGCGCTCGGGGACCTCGTCTCGTCCGCGCTGCAGGTGCTGTCCTGACCCGCCGGGCACGGCGGCGCGACGGACGGACGAGGGGCGGGGCGGGCGGCGAGGCCGGGATGGTCACCGCCGAGACGGCCGTGGTGCTGCCCGTGCTCCTGCTGGTCCTGGCGGCGGTCGTCGCGGCGGTGCTGGTGGTCGGGGCGCAGCTGCGCTGCGTGGACGCCGCGCGCGAGGGCGCCCGGGCCGCCGCCCGCGGGGAGGACCCGGCCACCGTCCGCGCCCTCGTCGCGCGGATCGCGCCCGACGCGGCGGTCACGGCCGTCAGCGTCGGCGGCGGCGAGGTCCGGGTGACCGTCCGCGCGGAGGTCGCGCCGGTGGGGCCGGTGTCGCCCGGGATCGGCGTCGGCGCCACCGCGGTCGCCCGGGTCGAGCCCGGGGTCGTCGGGTGAGCGACGGCGAGCGGGGGTCGGCAACGGTGTGGACCGTCGCGCTGGCCGGTGTGCTGGCGGCCGTGGGGATGGCCGCCGTGCTGCTCGGGGCCGCGGCCACCGCGCGCCACCGCGCCGGCACCGCGGCCGACCTCGCGGCCCTCGCGGCGGCCGGCGCGGCGGTGACCGGGGACCCCGCGGCCTGCACCGTGGCCGCCGCCGTCGCCCGCGACAACGGCGCCGCGCTCGTCGCCTGCGCGGTCGACGAGGGCGCGGTGGTCGAGGTGACCGCCGAGGTGGGCGTCCGGCTGGGACCGCTCGGCGTCCGGCGCGCGCAGGCCACGGCCCGTGCCGGGCCCGTCCCGCCCGACGTGCCCGCGCCGGGGGATCCCGCCGGGTCAGAAGACGAGGTCGTCCTCGACGGGGCGGACGTCGCGCCCGGCGTCCTCGGCGGTCCGGTGGCCCTCCACGGCCGGGGCAGGGGGATGGGCCGGGGGCCCGGTGGCGACCTCCACCGCCCCCGTCCCCGCCTCGTCCGCGGCGGCCAGCTCGTCGAGCACCACGTCGAGCACGCGCACCGCACCGGCCTTGTCCAGCGGGTCGTTGCCGTTGCCGCACTTGGGCGACTGGACGCAGGACGGGCAGCCGCTGTCGCACTCGCAGCTGGCCACGGTGGCCCGGGTGGCGGTGAGCCAGCGCCGCAGGGCCGCGAACCCCCGCTCGGCGAACCCGGCGCCACCGGGGTGGCCGTCGTAGACGAACACCGTGGCGGTGCCGGTGTCGGGGTGCAGCGCCGTCGACAGCCCGCCGAGGTCCCAGCGGTCGCAGGTGGCCAGCAGCGGCAGGATGCCGATCGCCGCGTGCTCGGCGGCGTGCAGCGAGCCGGGCAGCGACAGGTCGTCGACGGCGGCGCGCGCGACGGCGTCCGCGTCCAGGGTCAGCCAGACGGCGCGGGTGCGCAGCTGGCGGGCCGGCAGGTCGAGCGGGAACTCGGCGAGCACCTCACCGGTCCCGGCCCGCCGCCGCTGGTAGGCGACCACCTGGTTGGTGACGTCGACGACGCCGGTGTGCGCCGTGACGGTGCCCAGCCGCCGGACGCGGTCGGTACCGACGATGCCCAGGTCGGTGACGTCCCGCGCCACGGTGGTCCACTCGGGGCTCTCGGCGTGCACGACCGCGCAGGCGTCCTCGAGGTCGAGCTCGTCGACGACGAAGGTGTCGCCGCGGTGGACGTAGAGGGCGCCGGTGTGCACCGTCGCGTGCGCGGCGCCGCCGTCGACGGTGCCGAGCAGACGGCCGGTGCCGCCCTCGATGATCGCCACCGGCTCCCCGCCGCTGCCGCGGATGTCGACGTCGGGCCGCCCGCGCCCCGCCCAGTACCAGCCGGCCGGTCGCCGTCGCAGCTGACCGGCCGCGACCAGCTCGTCGAGCCGGGCCTCGGCCACCGCGCCCCCGAAGTCCGACAGGTCGGCTGGCGTGAGGGGGAGCTCGGCCGCCGCGCAGCAGAGCTGGGGGCCGAGGACGTAGGGGTTGGCCGGGTCGGTGACCGTGGCCTCGACCGGACGACCGAACACCGCCCGCGGGTGGTGGGCCAGGTAGTGGTCCAGCGGGTCGTCGCGGGCGACGAAGACGACCAGCGACTCGCGCTGGGCACGCCCGGCCCGGCCCGCCTGCTGCCACAGCGAGGCCAGCGTCCCCGGGTAGCCGGCCAGCACCACCGCGTCGAGGCCGGCGATGTCGATGCCGAGCTCGAGGGCGTTGGTGGTGGCCACGCCCAGCAGCTCCCCGCAGGACAGCGCCCGCTCGAGCTCCCGGCGTTCCTCGGGGAGGTAGCCGCCGCGGTAGGAGTCCACCCGCCGGGCCAGGTCACCCCGGCCGCGGTCCTGCAGCAGGCGCCGGGCCTGCTCGGCCACCGACTCGGCGCTGCGCCGCGACCGCACGAACGCCAGCGTCCGGGCGCCCCGCTCGACCAGGTCGGCCAGCAGCCCGGCGGCGTCCGCCGCCGCCGACCGACGCAGGGGGGCGCCGTGCTCGCCGGTCCGCTCCGTCAGCGGCGGCTCCCACAGCGCGAAGGTCGCGCCGGGGCGCGGCGACCCGTCCTCGGTGACCGCCACGACGGGCGCACCGACCAGCCGAGAGGCGGCCGCCGCGGGCTCGGCCACCGTGGCCGAGGCCAGGACGAACACCGGGTCGGCGCCGTAGCGGCGGCAGATGCGGCGCAGCCGGCGCAGGACGTGACCGACGTGCGAGCCGAAGACCCCGCGGTAGGCGTGGCACTCGTCGATGACGACGTAGGCCAGCCGGCGCAGCGTCGAGGACCACCGCTGGTGCGCCGGCAGCACGCCCCGGTGGAGCATGTCCGGGTTGGTGACGATCCACCGTGAGTGACGGCGCACCCAGTCCCGCTCCTCGGCCGGGGTGTCGCCGTCGTAGGCGGCCGGGCGCACTGACGGGTCGGCCAGCGTGGCCACCGAGGTCAGCTGGTCGCGGGCCAGGGCCTTGGTCGGCGCCAGGTAGAGCACGCAGGCCCGCGGGTCCTCGGCCAGGCGGGTCAGCGCGGGCAGTTGGTAGGCCAGCGACTTGCCCGAGGCCGTGCCCGTGGCGACCACCACCGAGGTGCCGTCGTGAGCGAGCTCCGCGGCCTCCACCTGGTGCCGCCACGGCTGGGCAACGCCCTTCTCCTCCAGCCGCGCCCGCAGGCCCGGGTCGACCCACGCCGGCCACGGCAGCGTCCGGGACGCACGCACCGGCAGGTGGTGCACGTGCGTGACCGGCTGCTCCTCCTCGGGCGTGCCGGCGAGCAGGTCCTCGAGCAGCTCGGCCCCGGGCAGGACGCCGCCGGGCCGCGCCGCGGCGCCGTGCCCCTCCGCGGCGCCGTGCCCCTCCGCGGCGCCGTGCCCCTCCGCGGCGCCGTGCCCCTCCGCGGCGCCGTGCACCTCCACGGCGTCGGGTGCGGCACCCGGGCGCTCGTCGCCCCCTGGGATCCCCTCGCGGCCGGATGGGGGAGCAGCCGGCCGGACCGGGTGGAGCGCGGTCACCCCTCCACTGTCACACCCCGAGGCAACCCACCGCGGACCGCCCTCGCGGTGAGCGACCGGAGCACTACGGAAGTGGACCTACCACAGTGTGTGATCTCCATTACAGTGGCGCGGCATCCGCGGACGGCCCGCCGCCCGCGGATGCTCTCCGCCGACCGGGGAACGCGGGGCCGCCCGGCGGCAACCACCGCTGGGAGGTCTAGATGCCGGACAGTTCTCTCTCCGGCGGGGACGTCGTCCTCGTGACGGCTGCCCTCGTCGTCTCGCTCGCGGCGCTGCTCTTCGCCGCGTCACTGGTCCGCGCCGTGATGGGCGCCGACCAGGGCACGACGCGGATGCGGGACATCGCGCGCGCGGTGCAGGAGGGAGCCGGCGCCTATCTACGGCGCCAGTTCAGGACCCTCGGCGTCTTCGCCGTCGTCGTCTTCCTGCTGCTCCTCGTCCTGCCGGTCGCCGAGGGCGGCTGGGGGACCCGCATCGCCCGGGCCGTGTTCTTCCTCGTCGGTGCGCTCTTCTCCGCCGCCGTGGGCTTCATCGGCATGACCCTGGCCACCCGCGGCAACGTCCGGGTCGCCGCCGCCGCCCAGGCCGGGGGCTACCGCCCGGCCTTCCGCATCGCGTACCGCACCGGTGGGGTCTGCGGGATGATCACCGTCGGGCTCGGTCTCTTCGGCGCCTCGCTGGCGCTGCTGCTCTTCGACGACACCGCGCCGGTGGTCCTCGAGGGCTTCGCCTTCGGCGGCGCCCTGCTGGCCATGTTCATGCGTGTCGGCGGCGGGATCTTCACCAAGGCCGCCGACGTCGGCGCCGACCTCGTCGGCAAGGTCGAGGCCGGCATCCCCGAGGACGACCCCCGCAACGCCGCGACCATCGCCGACAACGTGGGCGACAACGTCGGCGACTGCGCGGGCATGGCCGCCGACCTCTTCGAGTCCTACGCCGTCACCCTGGTCGCCGCGCTCATCCTCGGCCAGGTCTTCTTCGGCGCCGACGGGATGGTCTTCCCCATCGTGGTGGCCGGCATCGGCGTGCTCGCCTCGGTCGTCGGCATCCTCGCCAGCAACCCCGGCAAGGGCGACTCCAGCGGCCTGGCGCCCATCAACCGCGGCTTCTTCACCTCCGCGGTGGTCTCCCTCGTGCTCGTCGCCGCGGCGGCCTTCACCGTCCTCCCCAGCGTGGCCGACGTCCCCGACTCGGTGGTCAACCCGCAGGTGCTCGGGTTCGTCTCGGTCGTCATCGGGATCGTCCTGGCCGCGGCCATCCAGCAGCTCACCGGCTACTTCACCGAGACCTCCCGCAAGCCGGTCCGCGACGTCGGCCAGAGCTCCCTCACCGGGCCCGCCACCGTCGTCCTGTCGGGCATCTCCCTGGGCCTCGAGTCGGCCGTCTACGCGGCCCTGCTCATCGGCGGCGCGGTCTACGGCGCCTTCCTCATCGGCGGCGGCGCGGCCCTCTACGCCGTCGCGCTCGCCGGCTGTGGCCTGCTCACCACCGCGGGCGTGATCGTCTCCATGGACACCTTCGGCCCGGTCAGCGACAACGCGCAGGGCATCGCCGAGATGTCCGGCGACATCGACGAGACCGGCGCCCGCGTGCTGACCGACCTCGACGCGGTGGGCAACACCACCAAGGCGATCACCAAGGGCATCGCCATCGCCACTGCCGTCCTGGCCGCGACCGCGCTGTTCGGGTCCTACAACGAGCAGGTCCGCACCGCGCTGGGCGACGTCGACCTCGCGCAGTCGTTCAGCCTCGTCGAACCGGACAACGTCGTCGGCGCGGTGATCGGCGCCGCGGTCGTCTTCCTCTTCTCCGGCCTGGCGATCAACGCCGTCTCCCGGGCCGCCGGGCGGGTCGTGTTCGAGGTGCGCGAGCAGTTCCGCACGCGTCCCGGGATCATGGACTACACCGAGCGGCCGGACTACTCCGCCGTCGTCGACATCTGCACGAAGGACTCGCTGCGGGAGCTCGCGACGCCCGGCCTGCTCGCCGTCCTCGCGCCGGTCGCGGTCGGTTTCGGCCTCGGCTTCGGTCCGCTGGCGGCCTACCTCGTCGGCGCCATCGCGACGGGCACGCTCATGGCCGTGTTCCTCGCCAACTCCGGCGGCGCCTGGGACAACGCCAAGAAGATGGTCGAGGACGGGGCGTACGGCGGGAAGGGGACCGAGGCGCACGCCGCCACGGTCATCGGGGACACCGTCGGCGACCCGTTCAAGGACACCGCGGGTCCGGCGATCAACCCGCTCATCAAGGTGATGAACCTGGTGGCGCTGCTGATCGCCCCGGCGGTCGTCAGCCTGTCGGTCGGCGAGGACGCCAACACGGCGGTCCGGCTGCTCATCGCGGCCGTCGCCGCGCTGATCGTCATCGGTGCCGTGGTGGTGTCCAAGCGGCGCTCCGTCGTCGTCGGCGACGCCGGCGGCGGACCGGCCGGGACGCTGCCCACGACCGCGACGAACCCGATCGCGACGCACCCGCACGCGACACCTCCCGCCGCGACGACCCCGACCGGGACCAGCGCCCCGACCACGACCGCTCCCTGACCGCACGCCGCGAGCCTCCGCCCGGACACCCGCCGGGCAGAGGCCCGCGGCGTGCCCTGTGGACGGCCGGCCGGGTTGTGGACGGCTCGCCGCGGCCGGTCACCGCCCGGTCCTAGCGTCCGCTCCGCCGACCCGGTCCCGGGCCGGCAGCGACGCCGGGAGGGGCCGTGTCCGTATCCATCGCCATCCAGCTCGACGCCGTCCAGGCGCTGGGCGAGGAGCTGGCCGCACTCGCCGGCGAGCTGTCCGCCGACGCCGACCTGTGTGCCTCGACCGCGGTGTCCCTGGACACCGCGGCACCCGGGGAGGTGTCCGCCGCCGCCGGTCTCACCGGCCGGGCGTGGGCCAGGGTGGTGGCCGACTGCGCGGACGGCGCCGACGCGGCCGCGCGGGCGCTGCTGGCCGCGGTCCAGGGCTACCGCCTCACCGACGCCGCGCTCTCCGACCGGGTCCTGGCCACCCGGACCGCCACCGGGGCCGGGGCCGGGGCCGGGGCGTGAGCACGCCCGGCCTGACCGCCGTCGCCGGCTGGGACACGCCCCTGCTCGACGGCGCCGTCGCCACGCTCGAGGCGGTGACCGAGCGCCTGCCCCCGTGGCGGGCACGGATGGAGGCGGTGGCGCGCTCCCTCGCCGACGCCGAGTGCTGGTCGGGACCGGCAGCATCGGCCGCCGCGGACGCCCTCGACGACGTGTCCCGGGTCGTGACGGAGGTGACCGGCGCGCTCGGCACCTCCCTCGACCGGCTCCGGGAGACCGCCCGCGAGGCGCGCACCGCCCAGGAGCTGGCGGCCCAGGCCCTGGCCGCCGCCGCGGCGTCGGGGATGACGCTGGACGAGGCGGGTGGTGTCACCGCGCCCGCTCCCGTCGCGCCGCCCGCCGACGCCTCGCCCGACGCACTCGCCGCTCACGACGACCGGCTCGCCGAGCAGGCGGCCGCGGCCGAGCGGGTCGCCGGGACCGCCGCCCAGGCGCTGCGTGCCGCCGCGCGCGCCGCTGCTGCGGCCGGGGACTCCGCGGCTCCGGTCGCGGCCCTCGCCCCCTTCGGCTTCCGGCCCGCCGGTTTCGCCGGCCTCGCCGCGACCGTCCTGCCCGACGGCGTGTGGATCCCGTCGTGCCTCCCGGTCGCCGGGACGGCGCCGGCGTCGGTGGCGGCGTGGTGGGCCGGGCTGTCCGAGCCGGCCCGGGACCAGCTGATCGACGTGGAGACCCGGCTCGTCGGGAGCCTGGACGGCCTGCCCGCCTGGGCGCGGGACCAGGCCAACCGGCAGCTGCTCTCCCGGGCGCTGGAGGACCCCACCTCCGAGGGGTACGCGACGGCGCGGGCGGCCGCCGACGAGATCGCGGCCGAGGAGGCGGCCGGGCGGACGGTCCAGCTGTGGTCCTTCGACGCCGACGACCACCTCGTGGCCCTCGCCTACGGCGACCTCGACGCGGCCGAGGACGTCGCCGTGCTGGTGCCGGGGGTCGGGAACGGCGTCGACGACCTCGACGACCTCGGCGACGACGCGCAGGCCGTCGCCGACGCGGCGCGGGCGGCCGGCTCCGCCGCCTCGGTGGCCGCCGTGGCCTGGCTGGGCTACCGGCCCCCGGGCCACGTCCTCCATCCCGCCGCCTGGGTCGAGGGGCGGGCGGGAACCGGCGGGAGGGCGCTCGCCGGGGACCTGGCCGGTCTGCGCGCCGCACGCGCGGGCGATCCCGCGCCCGGGGCGGCCGTGCCCCGCGTCACCGTGGTGGCGCACAGCTACGGGACCGTCGTGGTCGATCGCGCCTCGGAGGAGCGCGGGGAGCTCGCGGCCGCCGCGCTGGTCCTCCTCGGCAGCCCTGGCATGGACGGCCCGGCGTCGGACCTCGAGGCGGCGGAGGTCCACGAGGCCTCCGCGCTGCTCGACCCGGTCACGTGGCTGGTGGACGTCCACGGCACGGAGACCGACGACGAGGACTTCGGTGCCGCGCCGCTGCCGGCGGACTGGGACACCTGGCACACCTGGTTCCTCGAGCCGGACCGGCCGACCCTCGCCGCCGTCGGGGAGGTGGTCGCCGGCCTCCGTGCGCCGGACTGACCCGCCCGCCGGCCTCCGGGAACAGCCACGGTGCTGCGCCGTTGGACGCGGTGACGGCGCGCCCACCCGGGGTCGCCAGCCGGTCGCGTTCCGCGGTCGTGGCCTACCGTGGCCCGCCGAGGGGGCGCACCGGGTGCCGACACCGCACCCGCCGCCGACCGAGCACCACCGACAGGAGCACCGTGCCCACGAAGACCACCAAGAACGGCGAGAGCGCCGGCCGGACGGCCGGCGGCACCAGCACGCCCGCCCGCCGCCGGACCGCCGCCACCGGGGGCGGCCGCCCACTGGTCATCGTGGAGTCGCCGACCAAGGCCGGGAAGATCGCCGGCTACCTCGGCAACGGCTACGTCGTCGAGGCCAGCGTGGGGCACATCCGTGACCTGCCCCGCAACGCCGCCGACGTCCCTGCCGAGCACAAGGGCGCGCCCTGGGCACGGCTGGGCGTCGACGTCGACAACGCGTTCGAGCCGCTCTACGTCATCAGCCCCGACCGCAAGCAGCAGGTGAGCCGGCTCAGGCAGCTGGTCAAGGACGCCAGCGAGGTCTACCTCGCGACCGACGAGGACCGCGAGGGCGAGGCCATCGCCTGGCACCTGGTCGACACCCTCAAGCCGCGGGTCCCGGTCCGCCGGATGGTCTTCCACGAGATCACCCCCGAGGCGATCGCCCGCGCCGTGGCCAACCCGCGCGACCTCGACACCGCGCTGGTCGACGCGCAGGAGACCCGCCGCATCCTCGACCGGCTCTACGGCTACGAGGTCAGCCCGGTGCTGTGGAAGAAGGTGCTGCCCCGGCTCTCGGCCGGCCGCGTGCAGTCGGTGGCCACCCGCATCGTCGTCGAGCGCGAGCGGGAGCGGATGGCGTTCACCGCCGCCGACTACTGGTCCCTCGACGGCGTCTTCGCCGTCCCCGGGCGCACCGGCGCCGACGCGGGCGAGCCCACGACGCTGCGCGCCCGCCTGGTCAGCGTCGACGACAGCCGCGTGGCCACCGGCCGCGACTTCGACCCGGCCACCGGCCAGGTCACCGGCGACGTCGTGCACCTCGACGAGGCCGGCGCCCGCGGCCTGGCCGCCCGGCTCGAGGGCCGGCAGGTGACGGTCGGCCGGGTCGACGAGAAGCCCTACCGGCGGCGCCCCTACGCACCCTTCACCACCTCCACACTGCAGATGGAGGCCGGCCGCAAGCTCGGCTGGTCCTCGGCGCAGGTGATGCGGGTCGCCCAGCGGCTGTACGAGAACGGCCACATCACCTACATGCGGACCGACTCGACCAACCTCTCCGACGAGGCGATCAACGCCGCCCGCACCCAGGCCCGCCAGCTCTACGGCGACGCCTACGTCCCCGCCGAGGCCCGTCGCTACAGCAAGAAGGCCAAGGGCGCGCAGGAGGCGCACGAGGCGATCCGGCCCGCCGGCGACTCGTTCCGCACCCCCGGCCAGCTCGCCGGCCAGCTCGCCCGCGACGAGTTCCGCCTCTACGAGCTGATCTGGCAGCGCACCGTCGCCTCCCAGATGGCGGACGCGGTCGGGCAGACGGTGAGCATCCGGCTGGCCGGCCGCAGCGCCACCGACGAGCGGGTCGAGTTCACCGCCAGCGGCCGCACCATCACCTTCCCCGGCTTCCTGCGCGCCTACGTCGAGTCCCGCGACGAGGGCGCCACCGGCGGTGACGACGAGCCCGGCAGCGACGACGCCGAGCGCCGGCTGCCCCGCGTCGAGCGCGGCCAGCTGCTCGACACCCGGTCGCTGGAGCCCAAGGGCCACACCACGACGCCGCCGTCGCGCTACACCGAGCCGAGCCTGGTCGCCCGGCTCGAGGAGCTGGGCATCGGCCGCCCGTCGACCTACGCGTCGATCATGCAGACCATCCAGGACCGCGGGTACGTGTGGAAGAAGGGCGCCGCGCTGGTGCCCTCCTTCACCGCCTTCGCGGTGGTCAACCTGCTCGAGCAGCACTTCGCCGCGCTGGTCGACTACGACTTCACCGCGTCGCTGGAGAACGAGCTCGACGAGATCGCCAGCGGCGAACTGGGCCGGGTCGACTGGCTGACCGAGTTCTACTTCGGCGGCGAGGGTCGGCACGCCGGCGGCATCGCGGCCTCCGGCGGGCTCAAGCAGGTCATCGGCCAGCAGCTGGAGGAGATCGACGCCCGGGGGGTGAACTCCATCCCGCTGCGCGCCACCGGCCCCGACGGCGGCCCGGTCGTCGTCCGCGTCGGCCGCTACGGCCCCTACCTGCAGGCCGGCGGGGAGGACGGCGCGCGCGTCAGCCTCCCCGAGGACCTCGCGCCCGACGAGCTGACCAGCGAGAAGGTCGCCGAGCTGCTCGCCGCGCCCACCGGTGACCGGCAGCTGGGCACCGACCCCGAGGCCGGCCACCCGGTGGTGGTCAAGGCCGGCCGCTACGGCCCGTACGTCACCACCGTCGTCCCCGAGGGCAGCAAGGACAGTCCCCGCACGGCCAGCCTCTTCTCGTCGATGTCCCCGGAGACGGTGACCCTCGAGCAGGCCCTGCAGCTGCTCACCCTGCCCCGCACCGTGGGCACCGCGCCCGACGGCGAGGAGATCCAGGCGCTCAACGGCCGGTACGGGCCCTACCTGAAGAAGGGCAGCGACTCCCGCTCGCTGGAGAGCGAGGACCGGCTGTTCACCGTCACCCTCGACGAGGCCCTGGCGGTCTTCGCCCAGCCCAAGCAGCGGGGACGGCGGGCCGCGGCGGCGCCGCTCAAGGAGCTGGGTCCCGACCCGGTGACGCAGGGCCAGATCACCGTCCGCGAGGGCCGCTTCGGTCCCTACGTCACCGACGGCGAGACCAACGCCAGCCTGCGCAAGGGCGACGCGGTCGACACGATCTCGCTCGACCGGGCCGCCGAGCTGCTCGCCGACCGCCGCAGCCGGCCGGCCGCGACCAAGAAGAAGGCCACCAAGAAGACGACGGCGGCCACCAAGACCACCGCGAAGAAGACCGCCGCCAAGAAGACGACGGCCAAGAAGACCACCGCGAAGAAGACCGCCGCACCTGCCGACGCCGTCCCCGCGAGCTGACCGCGGCCGTGACCGGCCCCCTCGACCCCGCCGAGCACCAGCGGCGGCGGACGTCGTTCGGGTCGGTCGCGGCCGAGTACGCCGCCCTGCGCCCGGGTTACCCGCCCGACGCCGTGGGGTTCCTGCTCGGCGGGCGGCCGCTGCGGGTGCTCGACCTGGGTGCCGGCACCGGCCTGCTCACCGACGTCCTGCTCGCCGCCGGGCACGAGGTGGTGGCGGTCGACCTGTCCGCGCGGATGCTCGACCAACTGCGCGCCCGCCACCCCGGCGTGCCGGCGCGCGTCGGCGGCGCGGAGGAGATCCCGCTGCCCGACCGCAGCGTCGACGCCGTGGTCGCCGGCCAGGCCGCGCACTGGTTCGACCCCGACCCGGCGGCCCGCGAGCTGCGCCGCGTCCTGCGGCCCGGCGGCGTGGTCGGCCTGGTGTGGAACACCCGCGACGAGTCCGTGCCGTGGGTCGCCGCCCTGGGCGCCGCGCTGGCCGCCGAGGCCCGCGACCACGAGGCCGACCAGGGCGTCGTCGCCGCCGTCGCGCGGGTCCTGCCCGCCGACGTCGCCACGCACCGGTCGGGCACGGTGCAGCGGGTGACGCCCGAGCAGGTCGTCCGCGGCATCGGCACCCGCAGCTACGTGGCCACCATGACCGCCGAGCGGCGCGCGGCCTTCCTCGGCGGCCTGCGCGACCTGCTGGCCACCCACCCGGACACGGCCGGCCGGGACCTGCTGGACCTGCCGTACCGGACCGACGCCTACCGGCTCACCCCGCGCTGACCGGTCGCGAGCCCACCGCGAACACCCGCCGGAACGGCAGCACGGTCGTGCCGTCGGGCCGCACCGGGTACGCCTCGCGCAGCGCCGCGGCGTAGGCGGCGGTCAGCCCGGCGGCGGCGTCGTCGTCGAGCCGGGCGAGCACCGGCCGCAGCACCGTGCTCCGCACCCAGGTCAGCACCGGGTCGGGCCCATGCAGCACGTGCAGGTAGGTGGTCTCCCACACGTCGGCCGTCAGCCCGGCGGCCACCAGCACGTCGAGGTAGCCGGCCGGGTCGAGGACCGGCTCCGGCGGGGGAGCGGCCGCCGCGAGCCGCCCCGACCACTCCGGGGCGGCACACAGGTCGGCCAGCAGCCGGTGCGTCGGCGCGCGGTGGTTGCCGGGCACCTGCACCGCCAGCCGGCCGCCGGGCGCCAGGTACCCGGCCCAGCGCGCCAGCAGGCCGGCGTGGCCGGGCACCCAGTGCAGGACGGCGTTGGAGACGACGACGTCGACCGGCTCGTCCGGACGCCAGTCGCGGACGTCGCCGAGCTCGAAGCCGACCCGCCCGTCGACGGCGTGCGCCGCGGCCGCGGCGAGCATCTCCGGGGAGGAGTCGACGCCGGTCACCCGCGCCTCCGGCCACCGTGCGGCGAGCGAGGCGGTCAGCGCCCCCTCGCCGCAGCCGAGGTCGACGACGACCCGCGGCTCGCGCGCGTCGACGCGGGCCAGCAGGTCGGCGAAGGGGCGCGCCCGCTCGCCGGCGTAGCGCAGGTAGGTCGCGGGGTCCCAGGCGGTGTCCACGGCAGCGACGCTAGGCCCGCGGCGGACCCGGGGACGTCGCACCCGGCCGGTACCGTGGACCGGCCTCGACCACTCCGCCAGCCATCCCCGGGAGCACCCGATCGACGTCCATCCGCGCCTGCCCGGCCGCGGGCTGTTCGTCGCCTTCGAGGGTGGGGAGGGCACCGGCAAGTCCACCCAGGCCGGCCTGCTGTTCGACTGGCTGGGGCTGCACGAGGTCCCGGCACGGCTGACCTCCGAGCCGGGCGGTACCGGGCCCGGCGCCCGCATCCGCGCACTGCTGCTCGACCCCGCCACCGGCGACCTCGCGCCCCGGGCCGAGGCGCTGCTCTACGCCGCCGACCGCGCCCACCACGTGCACGCGGTGGTCCGCCCGGCGCTCGAGGCCGGCGAGGTCGTCGTCACCGACCGGTACGTGGACAGCTCGCTGGCCTACCAGGGCGCCGGCCGGGCGCTGGCGCTGGAGGAGGTCCGCCGGCTGTCGGAGTGGGCCACCGGGGGGCTGGTCCCCGACCTCACCGTGCTGCTCGACCTGCCGCCCGACGCGGGGCTCGCGCGGGCGCTGGGCCGCGCCGCGGCCGACCGGCTGGAGTCGGAGTCGCTGGAGTTCCACGAGCGGGTCCGCGCCACGTTCCGATCGCTGGCCGCCGCCGAGCCGCACCGTTACCTGGTCCTCGACGCCGGCCTGCCCGCCGAGGAGATCGCCGCCGCCGTGCGCGATCGGGTCGCCGCCCTGCTGCCCGGGCGGGTCGCATGACCGAGCTCGCGAGGTCGCCAGGAGGCACAGCCGCGCCGGCCGGGGTGTGGTCCGAGGTGATCGGCCAGCCGGCCGTCGTCGCCGAGCTGCGCGCCGCGGTCGCCGACCCCGCCGCCATGACCCACGCGTGGCTGTTCACCGGACCGCCGGGGTCGGGCCGCTCGGTCGCCGCGCGGGCCTTCGCCGCGGCGCTGCAGTGCCCCGACGGCGGCGACGGCACGTGCCACGAGTGCCGCACCGTGCTGGCCGGCACCCACGCCGACCTCAACCTCATCGTCCCGGAGGGGTTGTCGATCGGCGTCCTGGAGGCACGCGAGCTGGTGCGCATCGCCGGCCGGGCCCCCTCCCAGGGCCGCTGGCAGATGATCATCGTCGAGGACGCCGACCGGATGAGCGAGGCCGCGGCCAACGCGGTGCTCAAGATGATCGAGGAGCCACCACCCCGCACCGTGGTGATGCTCTGCGCGCCGAGCCTGCACCCGGAGGACGTGCCGGTCACCATCCGGTCCCGCTGCCGCGTCGTCGGCCTGCGCACCCCGCCGGTCGACGCCGTCGCCGACGTGCTGGTGCGCCGCGACGGCGTCGACCCGGCCCTGGCCGCCTGGGCCGCGGCCGCCGCCGGCGGTCACGTCGGGCGGGCGCGCCACCTGGCACGCGACGAGAGCGCCCGGCTGCTGCGCAAGGCCGTCCTCGACATCCCGCTGTCCCTGGTCTCGCTGGCCGCCTGCCTCACCGCCGCCGACGACCTGGTCGGCGCGGCCAAGGAGGAGTCCGACCGCACCAGCGCCGCACTCGACGCGCCGGAGACCGAGGCGGTCAAGACCAGCCTCGGGGTCGGCGCGCGGGGACCGGGGGTGGCCGCCTCCCGCGGTGGCGCCGGCCAGCTCAAGGAGCTCGAGCGGCGGCAGAAGAGCCGCGCCACCCGGATCGGCCGCGACTCGCTCGACCGCGCGCTGGTCGACCTCGCCGGGCTCTACCGCGACGCCCTCGTCCTGCACGCCGCTCCCGCTGCGGGGCTGCCGCTCAACCACCCCGACCGGCGGGCCGACGCCGAGGAACTGGCCCGGCGGATCGGTGCGGAGGGCGCGCTGCGGCGCATCGACGCGGTGCTCGCCTGCCGCACCGCACTCGAGCAGAACGTCAAGCCGCAGGTCGCCGTCGAGGCGCTCACCGTGGCGCTGCGGCTGCCGGCCTGACCGCCGGGCCTGCGCGGGCGCGGCCGGCCGGTGCCGTACTCTGGACGCCGCACGCCCGCCGCCTTAGCTCAGTCGGTAGAGCATCTCACTCGTAATGAGAAGGTCGTCGGTTCGATTCCGACAGGCGGCTCTCCTCCTCCCCGGGGCTCCCGTCCCCCGGGACGACGGCCCCCGGCCATGGCACGATCCCGGCCGTGACCAGCGGAGCCGCCGACGCCCAGCGCCTGCGCGACCTCGCCCGGCTGCGCCGCGTCCGCGACCGGATCGACCGCGAGTACGCCCAGCCGCTCGACGTCGAGGCGCTCGCCCGCGGCGTCCACGTCTCGGCCGGGCACCTGAGCCGCGAGTTCCGACGCGCCTACGGGGAGTCGCCCTACTCCTACCTGATGACCCGGCGCATCGAGCGGGCGATGGCCCTGCTGCGCCGCGGCGACCTCGGCGTCACCGAGGTCTGCTTCGCGGTCGGCTGCTCCTCGCTGGGCACCTTCAGCACCCGCTTCACCGAGCTGGTCGGGATGCCGCCGAGCACCTACCGGCGGCTCGCCACGGAGGGCACCCAGGGCCTCCCCGCGTGCGTCGCCAAGCAGGTCACCCGACCGGTCAGGAATCGAGAAGCACGGGCCGGTGAGCCGTCCCTAGCGTGACCGCCATGGACCTCACCATCCACACCACCGTCCTCCCGCACACCGACCCCGACGCCTCCCTGACGTTCTGGCGCGACACCCTCGGCTTCCAGGTGCGCACCGACGTCGGGCGGGGCGCGATGCGCTGGATCACCCTCGGCCCCGCCGGCCAGCCCGGCACGTCGGTCCTCCTGGCGCCGCCGGCCGTCGACCCGGGCATCACCGACGACGAGCGCCGCACCATCGCCGAGATGATGGCCAAGGGCACCTACGGGTGGATCCTGCTGGCGACCAAGGACCTCGACGGCACCTTCGACCGGCTGCAGGCCGGCGACGCCGAGGTCGTCCAGGAGCCCACCGAGCAGCCCTACGGCGTGCGAGACTGCGCCTTCCGCGACCCCGCCGGCAACCTGGTCCGCATCCAGCAGGCCGGCTGAGCGCTGCGTCAGCCGGACGGGCGTCGCGCCGTTCCGGTCGTCACCCCCACCCGGTAGACAACGGGGGCGCCGACGACGGCGGCGCCCGCCGGATGGAGGAACGATGAGCACCGCCACCAGCACCGACCCCGGAGCCTCCGCGCGGCACGCCGCCGACAGCCACGACCTGATCCGGGTGCAGGGCGCCCGCGAGAACAACCTCAAGGACGTCACCGTCGAGATCCCCAAGCGCCGGCTGACGGTGTTCACCGGCGTCTCCGGGTCGGGCAAGAGCTCGCTGGTGTTCGACACGATCGCCGCCGAGTCGCAGCGGATGATCAACGAGACCTACAGCGCCTTCGTGCAGGGCTTCATGCCGACGCTGTCGCGCCCGGAGGTCGACCTGCTGGAGGGCCTGACGACGGCGATCATCGTCGACCAGGAGCGGATGGGCGCCAACCCCCGCTCCACCGTCGGCACCGCCACCGACGCCAACGCGATGCTGCGGATCCTGTTCAGCCGGCTCGGGCAGCCGCACATCGGCCCGCCCAACGCCTACTCGTTCAACATCCCCACCGTACGGGCGAGCGGCGCCATCACCGTGGAGCGCGGCGCGAAGACCAAGGCCGAGAAGGCGACGTTCACCCGCCTCGGCGGCATGTGCCCGCGCTGCGAGGGCATGGGCTCGGTCACCGACTTCGACCTGACCGCGCTCTACGACGAGACGAAGTCGCTCAGCGAGGGCGCCCTGACCGTCCCCGGCTACAGCATGGACGGCTGGTACGGCCGCATCTTCAGCGGCGCCGGCCTGCCCATGGACAAGCCGATCCGGGACTTCACGGACGAGGAGCGGCACACGCTCCTGTACGGCGAGCCGACGAAGATCAAGGTGGAGGGGATCAACCTCACCTACGAGGGCGTCATCCCCAAGATCCAGAAGTCGATCCTGTCCAAGGACGTCGACGCACTCCAGCCGCACGTCCGCGCGTTCGTCGAGCGGGTCATCACCTTCACCACGTGTCCCGACTGCGACGGCACCCGGCTGGCCCCGGAGGCCAGGTCGTCGACGATCCGCGGCACGAGCATCGCCGACGTCTGCCGGATGCAGATCAGCGACCTCGCCGAGTGGATCCGGGACCTCGACGAGCCCTCGGTGGCGCCCCTGCTCGCCGGCCTGCAGCACCTGCTCGACTCGTTCGCGAGGATCGGGCTGGGCTACCTCTCCCTCGAGCGGCCGGCGGGCACGCTGTCCGGCGGCGAGGCGCAGCGCACCAAGATGATCCGCCACCTCGGGTCCTCGCTGACCGACGTCACCTACGTCTTCGACGAGCCGACCATCGGGCTGCACCCGCACGACATCGAGCGGATGAACGACCTGCTGCTGCAGCTGCGGGACAAGGGCAACACGGTGCTGGTCGTGGAGCACAAGCCCGAGACGATCGCGATCGCCGACCACGTCGTCGACCTCGGCCCCGGCGCCGGCGCCGGCGGGGGCGAGGTGGTCTTCGAGGGCACCGTCGAGCGGCTGCGGGCCAGCGGCACGCTGACCGGGCGGCACCTCGACGACCGGGCGTCCCTGAAGCCGGCGGTGCGGACGCCGTCGGGAGCCCTGGAGGTCCGCGGCGCCCGCACCCACAACCTGCAGGACGTCGACGTCGACGTCCCGCTCGGCGTGCTGGTGGTGCTGACCGGCGTGGCCGGGTCCGGCAAGAGCTCCCTGGTCCACGGCTCGGTCGCCGGGCGCGACGGCGTGGTCGTGGTCGACCAGGGCGCCATCCGCGGGTCCCGGCGGAGCAACCCGGCCACCTACACCGGGCTGCTCGAGCCGATCCGCAAGGCGTTCGCGAAGGCCAACGGCGTGAAGCCGGCGCTGTTCAGCGCCAACTCCGAGGGCGCCTGCCCCACCTGCAACGGCGCCGGCGTCGTCTACACCGACCTGGGCGTCATGGCCACCGTCGAGTCGGTCTGCGAGGAGTGCGAGGGCCGGCGCTTCCAGGCCTCGGTGCTGGAGTACACGCTCGGCGGCCGCGACATCGCCGAGGTCCTCGCGATGTCGGTGACCGAGGCGGAGGAGTTCTTCGGTGCCGGGGAGGCGCGCACGCCGGCCGCGCACGCGATCCTCGACCGGCTCGCCGACGTCGGGCTCGGGTACCTCGGCATCGGCCAGCCCCTGACCACGCTGTCCGGCGGCGAACGGCAGCGGCTCAAGCTGGCCACCCGCATGGCCGAGAAGGGCGGCGTCTACGTCCTCGACGAGCCGACCACCGGCCTGCACCTCGCCGACGTCGAGAACCTCCTCGGCCTGCTCGACCGGCTGGTCGACTCGGGGAAGTCGGTGATCGTCATCGAGCACCACCAGGCGGTCATGGCGCACGCCGACTGGATCATCGACCTCGGCCCCGGCGCCGGCCACGACGGCGGCCGCGTGGTGTTCGAGGGCACACCCGCCGACCTCGTCGCCGCCCGGTCCACCCTCACCGGCGAGCACCTGGCGGCCTACGTGGGCGGGTGAGAGGGGTCTCCTGCTCCGCCCGGCTCCACTTCACCGCGGTCCGTGCCGATGCCTCTGGACGGGAGCGGACCCAGGACCGGGACGCGGAGACGGAGGACGGAGCATGACGACGCCGGGAGTGGACCACCCCGAGGAGAAGGCGGTGCTCGACGTCAAGGCGACCAGCCGCGCCGACGTCCTGACCAGCTTCGTCGAGCGGGTGTCGGGCTCGGAGCTGGTGGTCAGCGTCGGCGAGGACGCCCAGAAGCGGCGCGTGCGGCTCGACACCGGGGAGCAGCTGGAGCTGATCTGGCGCGGCCCGGAGGAGCTGCGGTCGCTGCCCGCCGAGCTCGTCGAGGTGGTCGCCGGGGACCCGCCGACCTGGCGGCTGAAGGCGGTCGGGCCGGCGTCACGGGGGCAGCGGCGCAACGCCGTGCGCGCCCCGATGTCGGTGCCGATCGAGGTCGCCGTGGGGGAGCGGCTGCTGGCCGGGACGACCATCGACCTCAGCGAGGGCGGCACGCGCTGCCTGCTGACCGGCAAGCCCGGGGCGGAGCGGCCCGAGATCGAGGTCGGCGCCGTGCTGTCCGTGGTCGTCGACCTCGACGGGGACCGGGTGGCCACCAAGGCCGAGGTGATCCGCCGCCACCCGCGGGAGGACGCCCACACCGAGCTGTCCCTGCGCTTCGTCGGCCTGGGGGAGCGGCGCGAGGACGCCATCCGGCGCCGGGTCTTCGCCGAGCTGCGTGACCTGCGCTCACGCGGCCTGATCTGATCCCCTCCGTGGACCGAGCCCGGCTCAGCGCGATCGCCCACCGCTGGCACCCCGTCGCCAGCCCCGTCTCCGACGACGCCCTCGCCCGCCTGGTCGACCGGGCCGCCCCGCCCGGCCGCCCCGGCGGCAGCGGGCGCGTCCTCGACCTCGGCTGCGGCCCCGGCTCCTGGCTGCTGGCGCTGGTCGCCGCACACCCGGCGCTGGTGGGCGTGGGGGTCGACACCTCCGCGCCGGCGCTCGACACCGCCCGCGACCGCGCCGCCATGGCCGGACTCGTGGGGCGCGTCGTGTTCGTGCAGGCCGACGCCGCCACCTGGGAGGGCGAGCCGGCCGACGTCGTCCTGTGCATCGGCGCCGCGCACGCCTTCGGCGGCACCGCCGGGGCGCTGGCCGCGGTGCGCCGGCACCTGCGTCCCGGTGGGCGCGTGCTCTTCGGTGACGGGTTCTGGGAGACCGGGCCGAGCGAGCGGGCGCTGGCCGGCCTGGGCGCCGAGCCCGGCGAGCTGCCCGACCTGCCGGGACTGCTGGCGGAGGTGGCGCGCGCCGGGTTCGAGCCGGGCTACGGGCACGTGAGCACCCTGGCCGAGTGGGACGAGTACGAGTGGTGCTGGACCGGCGCCGTCACCGAGTGGGCGCTGACCGAGGCCGCCCCCGGGGAGCGGGAGGAGGCGCTCGAGGCCGCGCGGACGCACCGGCGCCAGTGGCTGGAGGGCTACCGCGGCGAGCTGGGCTTCCTGACCGCCGTCCTGCACGACACCGGGAGCTGAGCGGCGGCGCCGCGGACACCGGGCCCACGACGACGACGGCGGCGCACCCCTGGGGGTGCGCCGCCGTCCGTCGTCCGGAGTGCGCTCAGAGCCGGCCCGGGGCCGGACGGGTGCGGCTCAGTGGTCGCCTGCCTCCGCGGCCCGCTTGATCGAGGCGTCGATCTCGGCCTCCGCCGCGGCGCGGCCGACCCACTCCGCACCCTCCACCGACTTGCCCGGCTCGAGGTCCTTGTAGGTCTCGAAGAAGTGCTGGATCTCCAGGCGGTCGAACTCCGACACGTCGGTGATGTCCTGGAGGTGGGCCATCCGCGGGTCGGTGGCCGGGACGGTGAGGACCTTGTCGTCGCCGCCCGCCTCGTCGGTCATCCGGAACATGCCGATGGCCCGGCAGGTGATCAGGCACCCCGGGAAGGTGGGCTCGTCGAGGAGCACCAGGGCGTCGAGCGGATCGCCGTCCTGACCCAGGGTGTTCTCGATGTACCCGTAGTCGGCCGGGTACCGGGTCGAGGTGAACAGCATCCGGTCGAGCCGGATGCGCCCGGTGGCGTGGTCCAGCTCGTACTTGTTCCGCTGGCCCTTGGGGATCTCTACCGTCACGTCGAACTGCACGGCACGTAGTGTGGCCCACCGGTATCGGGTCCACCGGCGCAGGGCGTCCGCGGGGGCCTCTTCCGGGGGGAGCGCACCATCACGCCGAGCGGGTCCAGCACCATCACGCCGAGCTACCGGCGGCTGCGCCGACGGCTCCTCGTCGCCCTCCTGGCGGTGGTCCTCGTGGCCGCGCTCGCCGTCGGCGCCGCGGTGGCCCTCGGGGGCGACGACGACGGCACGGCCACCGCCGACCCCCCGGCCCCCGCCGCGCAGCTGCCCGAGGTCGGCGATCCCGGCCCGGTGCTCGCGGCGCTGTCCTCCGGCGCGCCGGCCCCCGAGCCCGACGCGCTCGCCGCGGCGCTGCGCCCGCTGCTGGCCACGCCCGCGCTCGCCGGCGGCGTGTCGGCGGAGGTCGTCGACGTCACCACCGGGGACGTCCTCCTCGACGAGGGCGCCGACCGGCCGGTGACGCCGGCCTCCACGGCCAAGCTGCTGACCGCCGTCGCGGCCCTGACCACGCTCGACCCCGAGAACACGCTGGAGACCACGGTCGTCGCGGGAGCCACGCCCGACGAGGTGGTGCTCGTCGGCGGCGGCGACCCCACCCTGTCGACCACCGTGCCGTCGCAGAGCTACCCGGGCGCGGCGACGGTCGCCGACCTCGCCGCCCAGGTCCGCGCCGCCCTGCCCCCGGGCACCACCGTCAGCCGGGTGCTCGTGGACAACTCGCTGTTCGAGGGCCCGCTCACCGCGGAGGGGTGGGGGGCGGAGGACGCGCCGTCCACCTACGCCTCGCCGGTCACCGCCACCGCCGTCGACGGCGCGCGGGTCACGCCGGGGGACACCGCCCGCAGCGGCGCGCCCGGCACCGACGCCGGCCGGGCCCTGGCCGCCGCACTCGGCGCTCCGGGCGCGATCGTCGAGCTGGGGCAGGCCCCCGACGACGCGCGGACGCTGGCCACCGTCCGGTCCGCGCCCGTCGCCCGTCTGGTCGAGCAGGCGCTGTCGCTGTCGGACAACCTGCTGGCCGAGTCGCTGGCCCGCCACGTGGCCCGCGCCCGCGACCTGCCGGCCTCCTTCGAGGGCGCGGCGCAGGCGGTCACCGCGGCGCTCGCCGACGCCGGCGTCGACGTCTCCGGGGTCGAGCTGCACGACGGCAGCGGCCTGTCCCGCCTGGACCGCGTCCCCCTCGCCGTCCTCACCGACCTGGTCGCCGGCGCCGCCGACGGGTCGCTGGAGGGGACCTCGGCGGTGGTCTCGGGACTGGCAGTGGCCGGCTACGACGGCACCCTGGCCGACCGGGGCGACGTCGACCCCGCCACCGCACCGGGGTCCGTCCGCGCCAAGACCGGCACGCTGCTGGGCGTGCACGGACTGGCGGGCACGGTGGTCACCGCCGACGGCCGGCTGCTGGCCTACGCGCTGGTCGCCAACGGCACGGTCGGCGGCGGCGGGCCCGAGGAGGCGGCCCTGGACGCCGCAGCCGCCACCCTGGCCGCCTGCGGCTGCCGGTGAGGAACGGGAACGGCCATCCCTCAGGGGCCCGCGCCGAGCCGGCGAGGCGTGGGGGGAGGGGTGGTCCTTCCCGTACGGTGAGGCGATGACGAGCAGCTCACTGGTCGACTGGGAGCTCGCCGGCCGCACCGCCCGCCGGCTGTCCGGTGCGGGGCCCGCGACCACCCGCGAGGAGGCCGCCGCCGTCGTCCGGGAGCTGCACGAGGCCGCCGCGGCCGCCGTCGCGCACGTCGAGGAGCTCACCGGGCTGCGCCCGGTCGAGGGCGGGCCGGTGCCGGAGGTGGCCGTGGTCGACCGGCCGGGCTGGATCGACGCCAACACCACCGGCATGGCCGCGCTCATGGACCCGCTGGTCACCGCGCTCACCCAGCGTCAGGAGAACCGCCCGGGGCCGCTGGCCACCGCCATCGGCTCCCGCGCGACCGGCGTGCAGGCCGGCGGCCTGCTCGCCTTCCTCTCCTCGCGGGTGCTGGGCCAGTACGAGGTCTTCGGCACCGGCGGCCGGCTGCTGCTCGTCGCCCCCAACATCGTCGACGCCGAGCGCAAGCTCGGGGTGGACCCCTCCGACTTCCGGCTGTGGGTCTGCCTGCACGAGGTCACCCACCAACTGCAGTTCACCGCCCACCCGTGGCTCACCGCCCACCTCGAAGCGCAGATCGCCGAGTTCGTCGACGCCACCGACCTCAGTCCCGACGCGCTGCGCGACCGGCTGGCCGACCTGGTCCGCGGGGTCACCGACGCCGTCCGCGGCGAGGACGACGGCGGGGGCGGGCAGGGCCTGATGGCGCTGGTCCGCGACCCCGCGCAGCGCGCCGTGCTCGACCGGGTGACCGCGGTGATGAGCCTGGTCGAGGGGCACGCCGAGTACGTGATGGACGGCGTCGGCCCCGACGTGGTGCCCTCGGTCCGCACCCTGCGCAAGCGCTTCGCGCAGCGGCGCAAGGGCCGGGGGCCGCTCGACCGTGTGCTGCGCCGCCTGCTCGGGCTCGAGCAGAAGATGAAGCAGTACGCCGACGGGCGGCACTTCGTCGGCGGCGTCGTCGACCTGGTCGGCATGGAGGGCTTCAACCGGGTGTGGGCCGGGCCGGACAACCTGCCCCTGGTCGAGGAGCTCACCGACCCCGCCCGCTGGGTGGAGCGGGTGCACGGCCGCCCCGCCGTCCCCGCCTGAGCCGTCTCGGGTGAGCGGCCCGCCACCCGCGGTCGCGCACGTCCGCAGCGCCGTCCGGCGGGGCCTGCGCTCCTCCGCGCAGCCGGTGCTGGTCGCCGTCAGCGGGGGAGCGGACTCCCTCGCGCTGGCCGCGGCGGTCGCCTTCGAGGCCCCGCGGGCCGGGGTGCCGGCCGGGGCGGTCACCGTCGACCACCGTCTGCAGCCGGGCTCGGCGCAGCGGGCCGCGGCGACCGCGGACCTGCTGCGCGGCCTGGGGCTCGACCCCGTCCGGGTCGTCGCCGTCGACGTCGGCACCGGCGGCGGACCCGAGGCCGCGGCCCGCACCGCCCGCTACGGCGCGCTGGCGCGGGAGGCCGCCGCGCACGGCGCGCGCATCGCCCTGGGCCACACCCTCGACGACCAGGCCGAGACGGTGCTGCTGGGCCTGGGGCGCGGCTCGGGCCCGCGCTCGGTCGCCGGCATGGTGGCGCAGCGCCCGCCGTACTGGCGCCCGCTGCTGGGGACCCGCCGCGCCACCACGCGGGCGGCGTGCGCGGCGCTGGGCCTGCCGGTGTGGGACGACCCGTGGAACACCGACCCCGCCCACCGGCGGGCCCGGCTGCGCGCCGAGGTGCTGCCGCTGCTGGAGGACGTGCTCGGTGGCGGGGTCGCCGAGGCCCTCGCCCGCACCGCGGACCTGCTGCGCGAGGACCTCGACGTCCTCGACGGGCTGGCCGCCGGCCACCTCGCGCGGCTGGCCGAGCCGGCGGGCCTGCCCACGGCCGACCTCGCCGGGCTGCCGGACGCGCTGCGCCGGCGGGTGCTGCGAGGCTGGCTGCGCGACGGCGGCGTCCCGGACCTGCAGGGGGTGCACCTGGCCGCCGTCGACGCGCTCGTGGCCGCCTGGCGCGGGCAGGGCCCGGTGACCCTCCCCGGCGGTGCGGAGGCCCTGCGGGCGTCTGGCAGGCTGGTGCTGCGGCCCGCCGGCTCCCCGGGCGGGAGGGCTGTCTCGGCACCCGATCCGGAGGAGCAGACCCCGTGAGCGAGACCGCGTCGACCCCTGCGGTGCTGGGGCCCGACCACGGCTACGGCCCCGACATCGACCACGTCCTGCTCCACGAGGAGCAGATCCAGGCGAAGATCGCCGAGCTGGCCGACCAGGTCGCCCGGGACTACGCCGGCCGCGAGGTGCTGCTGGTCGGCGTGCTCAAGGGCGCGGTGCTGTTCATGAGCGACTTCGCCCGGGCGCTGCGGCTGCCCACCCAGATGGAGTTCATGGCCGTCTCCTCCTACGGCAGTTCCACCAGCTCCTCGGGCGTCGTGCGGATCCTCAAGGACCTCGACCGCGACATCAGCGACCGGCACGTGCTCGTCCTCGAGGACATCATCGACAGCGGGTTGACCCTCTCCTGGCTGCTGAAGAACCTCGGCAGCCGCCGGCCGGCGTCGCTGGAGGTGTGCGCGCTGCTGCGCAAGCCCGACGCGATCAAGGTCGAGGTGCCGGTGCGCTACGTCGGGTTCGACATCCCCAACGAGTTCGTCGTCGGCTACGGCCTCGACTACGCCGAGCGCTACCGCGACCTGCCCTACATCGGGACCCTCAAGCCGGAGGTCTACGAGGCCTGATCGCCGGCCTGCCGGCCGGGCGGAGGCTCCTCCCGAGGGGTGAGCGGACGGTGTCCGCCCAGTTCGCGTACAGGGGATCCACAGGCGTCCCGGTGTACCGTCGAGGCCTACGACGCCTGACCGAGCGCCAGGGTGCCCGCCCGGGTCGCGCGGAGCGTCACCCGGACGATCAGGAGGGTCGACGGGCCAGGCCGGCGCCCCGGCCGCCCGGCATCGGTGTATGGAACGCAAGAAGATCTTCCGCTCCGTGTGGTTCTGGGTCGTGCTCGTCGTCCTGGTGGCCCTCGGCCTGTCCGCCGTGTTCAGCGGCGGCTCGGCGTACGAGCCGGTCCAGACCTCCGTCGCGCTCCAGCAGATCGAGGACGGCAACGTCGAGTCCGTCACGATCAACGACAAGGAGCAGACGCTCGACCTCGACCTGAGCGACCCGGTCGACGGCAACGACCAGATCAGCGCCTCGTACCCGATCGGCGCGTCCGACGACGTCTTCGCCCTGGTCTCCGGGATCGGCTCCGACGGCCAGCGCACCGGTGACGGGGTCGAGTTCACGACCAACGTCACGCAGGACAGCGTGCTGGTCAGCGTCCTGATCAGCTTCCTGCCCTTCCTCATCCTCCTGCTGCTGCTGTTCTGGCTGTTCAACTCCATGCAGGGCGGCGGCCGCGGGGTCATGGCCTTCGGCAAGTCCAAGGCCAAGGTGGTCAGCAAGGACACCCCGAAGACGACGTTCGCCGACGTCGCCGGGGCCGACGAGGCCATCGAGGAACTGCACGAGATCAAGGACTTCCTCGCCAACCCGGTCAAGTTCCAGGCCGTGGGCGCCAAGATCCCCAAGGGCGTGCTGCTGTTCGGCCCGCCCGGCACCGGCAAGACCCTGCTCGCCCGCGCGGTGGCCGGCGAGGCCGGCGTGCCGTTCTTCTCCATCTCCGGGTCGGACTTCGTCGAGATGTTCGTCGGTGTCGGCGCGAGCCGGGTGCGCGACCTGTTCGAGCAGGCCAAGGCCAACGCCCCCGCGATCATCTTCGTCGACGAGATCGACGCCGTCGGCCGCCACCGCGGCGCCGGCATGGGCGGCGGTCACGACGAGCGCGAGCAGACGCTCAACCAGATGCTCGTCGAGATGGACGGCTTCGACGTCAAGGGCGGCGTCATCATGATCGCCGCCACCAACCGGCCCGACATCCTCGACCCCGCGCTGCTGCGCCCCGGGCGCTTCGACCGGCAGATCGCCGTCGACCGGCCCGACCTGGAGGGCCGCAAGCGGATCCTCGAGGTGCACGCCAAGGGCAAGCCCCTCGCCCCCGACGTCGACCTCGAGACCGTCGCCCGCCGCACCCCCGGGTTCACCGGTGCCGACCTCGCCAACGTGCTCAACGAGGGCGCGCTGCTCACCGCCCGCACCGACGCCACGGTGATCACCGACGCCGTCCTCGAGGAGGCGATCGACCGTGTCATCGCCGGCCCCGAGCGCAAGACGCGGGCGATGAGCGAGAAGGAGAAGAAGGTGACCGCCTACCACGAGGGCGGCCACGCCCTGGTGGCGCACGCGCTGCCCAACCTGGACCCGGTGCACAAGGTGACGATCCTGCCGCGCGGGCGGTCCCTGGGGCACACGCTCGTGCTGCCCACCGAGGACAAGTACACCCAGACCCGCTCGGAGATGATCGACACCCTGGCCTACGCGCTCGGCGGACGGGCGGCCGAGGAACTGGTCTTCCACGAGCCCACCACCGGCGCGGGCAACGACATCGAGAAGGCCACCTCGATGGCGCGCGCGATGGTGACCCAGTACGGCATGAGCGCCAAGCTCGGCGCGGTCAAGTACGGCAGCACCGACTCCGAGCCGTTCCTCGGCCGGGACATGGGCTCGCGGCCCGACTACTCCGAGGCCGTCGCCGCCGACATCGACGCCGAGATCCGCGCGCTCATCGAGGCCGCGCACGACGAGGCGTGGGAGATCCTGGTGGAGTACCGGGCCGTCCTCGACCAGCTCGTGCTCGAGCTCATCGAGAAGGAGACCCTCTCCAAGGAGGACATGGCCCGCATCTGCGCGCCGGTCACCAAGCGGCCCTCGATGGCGCCCTACAACGGCTTCGGCAAGCGGACGCCGTCGGACCAGCCGCCGGTGCTCACCCCCGCCGAGGCCGCGGCCGCGGCGAACGGCCACGGCACCGGCCACGGCGCCACTGCGGTCGGGGCCAACGGCAACGGCACCGGTCTGGTCAAGGGCGGGACCAACCCGGTGGGGGACGTCGGCGCACCCGTACAGCGGTGAGCGCACTCCCGGAGGAGCCGGAGGACGAGGTCCGCGCCGACCCGGCCCGGATCGACCACGCGCGCGCCGAGGCGGCGGTGCGGGAGCTGCTGCTCGCGGTGGGGGAGGACCCCGACCGCCCCGGTCTGCGCGACACCCCCGCCCGGGTGGCGCGCGCCTACGCGGAGACCTTCGCCGGCATCTGGCAGGACCCCGGCGAGATCCTCGCGACGGTGTTCGACGAGGACCACGACGAGCTGGTGCTGGTCAAGGACATCCCGATGTACTCGACCTGCGAGCACCACCTGGTGCCCTTCCACGGCGCCGCGCACGTCGGCTACATCCCGGGCGAGGACGGCCGGGTGACCGGGCTGTCGAAGCTCGCGCGGCTGGTCGACGTCTACGCCCGCCGGCCGCAGGTGCAGGAGCGGATGACCCGGCAGATCGCCGACGCCCTCGCCGAGCACCTCAAGCCGCGCGGCGTCATCGTCGTCATCGAGGCCGAGCACCTGTGCATGGGCATGCGCGGGGTCCGCAAGCCGGGCTCGACGACGGTCACCTCCGCCGTGCGCGGCGTCTTCCGCGACAGCGTCGCCACCCGCGCCGAGGCGATGAGCCTCGTCCTGGGCCGGTGAGCGCGGCCGGAGCGCAGCTGCTGCACCCCGGGCGGTGCGTGGTGATGGGTGTCCTCAACGTCACGCCCGACTCCTTCTCCGACGGCGGCTGCTTCGCCGACCGGGAGCCCGCGGTCGCGCACGGCCTGGCGATGGCCGCCGCCGGCGCCGACTACGTGGACGTGGGCGGGGAGAGCACCCGGCCGGGCGCCGACCGGGTCGACGCCGCCGAGGAGCGCCGGCGCGTGGTCCCCGTCGTGCGCGACCTCAGCGCCGCCGGGGTCCGGGTCAGCATCGACACCACCCGCACCGAGGTCGCCGCGGCCGCGATCGAGGCCGGTGCGGTGCTGGTCAACGACATCAGCGGCGGCCTGGCCGACGACGGCATGGCCCCGCTGGTCGCCGACGCCGGGGTGCCGTGGGTGCTCATGCACTGGCGCGGGCACAGCCGCGAGATGTACTCCCGCGCCGAGTACGGGGACGTCGTCGCGGAGGTCTGCGGGGAGCTGTCCGCGCGGGTGGACGCCGCGCTCACCGCCGGGGTCGACGCCGGCCGGCTGGTGCTCGACCCGGGCCTGGGCTTCGCCAAGCAGGCGGGGCACAACTGGGCGCTGCTGGCCGCGCTGCCCCGGGTGGTCGCCCTCGGCCTGCCGGTGCTGGTCGGCAGCTCGCGCAAGTCCTTCCTCGGCCGCCTGCTCGCCGGCCCCGACGGCGCCCCGCGCCCGGCCGCCGGGCGGGACGCGGCCACGCTGGCCACCACCGTCCTGGCCGCGGAGGCCGGCGCCTGGGGGGTGCGGGTGCACGACGCCGCCGCCTCGGCCGACGCCGTCGCCACCGTGGCCGCCGTCCAGCGCGCCCGCGAGGAGGCCCGTCGTGACTGAGCCGCCCACCCCGGGCCGGGGCACGCCCGACCGGATCGCCGTCCGCGGCCTGACCGCGCACGCCCACCACGGCGTGTACGGCTTCGAGCGGGAGCGGGGGCAGACGTTCTCCGTCGACGCCGTCCTCGAGGTCGACACCGCCCCGGCCGCCGCCACCGACGACCTCGCGCTGACGGTCAACTACGCCGAGCTCGCGCAGCGGCTGCACGCCGTCCTCACCGGCGAGCCGGTCGACCTGCTCGAGACGCTGTGCCGACGGCTGGCCGACGTCTGCCTGGCCGACCCGCTGGTGCAGGCCGTCGAGATCACCGTGCACAAGCCGCAGGCCGACCTCGGCGTCCCCTTCGACGACGTCACCGTGACCATCCGCCGGGAGCGCGCGGCATGACCCGCGCGGTGCTCTCCCTCGGCGCCAACCTCGGCGACCGCGCCCGGGCGCTGCGCACCGCGATCGAGGCGCTGCGGGCCGACGGACTGGTCGCCCGCTCCACCCTGTACGAGACGCCGCCGTGGGGGCCGGTCGAGCAGCCGCCCTACCTCAACGCGGTGGTGTTCGTCCGCGGCGACCGGGACGCCGCCGGCTGGCTGGCCCGCGCCCACGAGCTCGAGCAGGCCGCCGGCCGCACCCGCGAGGTGCGCTGGGGGGCGCGCACCCTCGACGTCGACGTCGTCACGGTCACCGCCGACGACGGCACCCCGGTGCTCTCCGACGACCCGGCGCTCACGCTGCCGCACCCGCGCGCGCACGAGCGGGCGTTCGTCCTGGTGCCGTGGCTGTCGCTGGACCCCACCGCCGTCCTGCCCGGGCGCGGCCGGGTCGCCGACCTGGTGGCCGCGCTGCCGCCCGACGACGTCGCGGCGGTCCGCCGCTGGGAGCACCTGCAGTGAGGCCGGTCAGCCGGCGGGACCTCCTCGTCGTCGCGGCCGGGCTCGCGCTGGCGACCTGGCTGGTCGTCCGCGCCACCTACGGGGCGCTGCCGCTGCTGCGCTGGTGGCTGCCGGTGCCGCTGGCGGTGCTCGCCGTCGCCGAGGCCCTCGGTGCCCGGACCCTGCGCGCCCGCCTGGCCGCCGAGCGCGCCGCCCGCCGCGGTACCCGACCCGACGAGCCGGGCGCCCCGCTCGTGCGCCCGGTCGAGCCGATGCTGGTCGCCCGCCTCGCGGTGCTCGCCCAGGCCAGCGCCTACGTGGGCGCGGTGTTCACCGGCGTCTGGGCCGGCGTCCTGCTGCACGTCGCGCCGTCGGTGTCCCGGCTCTCGGCCGCGGGCAGCGACACCGTCACCGCCGTCGTCGGGGTCGTCTGCGCCGCGGCGCTCACCGCGGCGGCGCTGTGGCTGGAGTCGGTCTGCCGGGTTCCGCCCGACCGGGACGGCGAGGGCCCGGAGGACGCCGCCCGCGCCTGACGAAGGACCCTCCTGCCCCCACCGCTCACACGCTCGCGGCGGGCCCCTGCAGGAGGGCCGCACTCCGCAGCATCCTGCGGTGCTGCGGCGGGTGGTCGCTCAGCGCCGGGTGAGCGCGGTCAGCACCGTCTCGGTGACCAGCCGGTCGAGGTCGGCGGCGGCCACCCGGCCGGTGCGCAGACCCTCGGCGGCGCCGACGACCAGCCAGGTCACGGTGATCAGGACCCAGTCGGCCGGCAGGTCGACGCGGAAGTCGCCGGCCTCCTGTCCGCGTCGCACGAGCGCGCGGATGCGGTCGTCGGTGGCCCGCGCCCGCGCGAGCAGGTCGGCCTCGACCTGGTCGGCCAGCGGTTGCACCGCGAGCGCGCCGTGCTCGGGTCCGAGCGCGGCCAGCCCGGCCAGCACCCGCCGCAGCGCCCCCGGCGGCGGACCGGACTCCGGCTCGGCCCGGTCGACCGCCCCGGCGTAGGCCTCCACCGCTCGCCGGGACAGGTCGGCGACCAGCGCCGCGCGGGAGGGGTGGCGGCGGAACAGGGTGGCGCGGCTGACCCCGGCGGCGGCGGCGATCTCCTCCATCGAGGCGCCCGGGCGTCCGGCCAGCAGGCGGACCGCGGCGCGGGCGATCGTCTCGTCGTCCGTGGGCACGGGTGCTCCTCTCAGCGTGAGATGACAGCGTCTCACATAAGACGTTAGAGTCTCAGCATGGACGTCATGCCATGAGTGGTGAACTGCTCGCGGGGCTCGCCGGGCTGGCCCTCCTCGACTCGCTCAACCCCGCGACGATCCTCGGGGTCGCCGTCATCCTGCTGTCCTCGGTGGCGCACCCCGGCCGGGTCGCGCTGCTCTACGTGGCCGGGGCCTACGCCACGGTGCTCGCCGCCGGGTCGGCGCTCTACCTGGGTGCCGGGGCACTGGCGGGTGCCCTGGAGGGCGGGACGGTGTGGATCCGGCGCGCGGCGCTGGCCCTCGCCGCGGTCCTGCTGCTCGTGGCCGCCGTCCGCCGGTTGCGGACCCGGCCCCGGCGCGAGGTGCGGCTGCCGTCGTGGTTCGGGCCCTGGACGGCGGTCCCGGCGGGGGTGCTGGTCACCGCGGCCGACCTCCCCAACGCCTTCCCCTACCTCGTGGCGATCGAGCGGGTGCTGGCCGCCGAGGTCCCGGCCCTCCCGGCGGTGGGGCTACTGGCCGGCTACGCGCTGGTCTACTGCCTGCCCTGCCTGCTGCTGCTCGCGGCCGGCCTGACCCACGGTCAGCGGGTGCGGGCCCGGCTGCAGGCGCTGCGGCGCCGGGCGGCAGGCGACGGGACGGTGCCGGCGAGCGTCCCCCGGGCATCGCTGATGTTCGCCGCCGCGGTCGCCGTGGGAGGGCTCGCCGCCGTGGCGTGACGCGGGTGGGGTCAGCCCTCCGCGGTGATCGCGGCGCCGGCCGTCTCCGGCGCCGTCCCCTCCACCGAGCGGCGCAGCGCCGCGTGCAGCGACCCCGGCGTGAGCACCCCCAGGAAGACGTCGCCGTGGAGCACCGCCACCCAACCGGCCTCGTGCTGCAGCATCGTCGCGAACGCCGTCTTCAGCGTCGCGTCGACCGGCACCCAGGCCTCCATCCGGCGCGCGGCCGAGCCCACGGTGCCCGCGCCGCCGGCCCGCTCGGCCGACAGCCACCCGTGCAGCCGGCCGTCGTCGTCGAGGACCACCGCCCAGTGGGCGCCGGCGGCGGCCATGGAGGCCCGCGCGTCGGCCAGGCCGTCGGCCACGTGCACCACCGGCGGCCGCTCCAGGTCCTCGACCGAGATGCCGGTGACCGCCAGCCGCTTGAGCCCGCGGTCGGCCCCGACGAAGTCGGCGACGAACTCGTTGGCCGGCCGGCCCAGCAGGTCGGCGGGCGGGGCGAACTGCTCCACCCGCCCGCGGGTGCTCATCACCGCGATCCGGTCGCCGATGCGGACGGCCTCCTCGATGTCGTGCGTGACGAACACGATCGTCTTGCGCACCGTCTCCTGCAGCCGGAGGAACTCCGTCTGCAGCCGCTCGCGCACCACCGGGTCGACGGCGGAGAACGGCTCGTCCATGAGCAGGACGGCGGGGTCGGCCGCCAGCGCCCGGGCCACCCCGGCCCGCTGCCGCTGCCCGCCGGAGAGCTGGGCGGGGTAGCGGTCGCCGTGGACGGCGGGGTCGAGACCCACCGTGGCGAGCAGCTCGTCGACCCGCTCGCGGGTGCGCCGCCTGTCCCAGCCGAGCAGCCGCGGCACGGTGGCCACGTTGGCCCGCACCGTCTGGTGCGGGAAGAGCCCGACGTTCTGGATCACGTAGCCGATGCGGCGGCGCAGCCGGTCGCCGTCGACCCGGGTGACGTCCTCACCGCCGAGCAGGATCCGCCCCGTCGTCGGTTCGATGACCCGGTTGATCATCTTCATCGTGGTGGTCTTGCCGCAGCCGGAGGGTCCGACCAGGACGCTGAGCTCGCCGGCGGCGAAGGTGAGGTCGAGCTCGGCCACGCCGACCGTGCCGTCGGGGTAGGTCTTGCTCACCCCCTCGAGCCGGATCTCCTGGGCGGTGCCGTCCCCGGCACTGCTGCGCAGGCCCCTCACGGCAGTAGCGTCCACGGCGTGACCTCCCTGGGTGCGCGCCCTCTGCTGGACGCGGTGGGTGGACCGGGGCCGGGGCTGCTCGCGGTGGACGAGGCCCCCAACCCCTGGTTCGACCCGTCCTACGTGACCGACAACTGGGACACCATCCTGGCCTACACCGGCGAACACGTCCGCCTCACCGTGCTCGCCGTGGTCATCGGGGCGGCGCTCGCGCTCCCGCTGGCGCTGCTCGCCCGGCGCAGCCGCTTCCTGTCGGCGCCGGTGCTGGGGCTGTCCACGGTCGTGTACACCATCCCGTCCCTGGCGATGTTCGCGCTGCTGGTCCCCTTCACCGGGCTGTCGTCGAACACCGTGCTGGTCGGCCTGGTCGCGTACTCGCTGGTCATCCTGGTGCGCAACTTCCTGGCCGGGCTGCAGGGCGTGCCCGCCGAGGTCCGCGAGGCCGCGCGGGGGATGGGGATGTCGGCCGCGCAGACGTTCCGGCGGGTGGACCTGCCCCTGGCGCTGCCGGCGTTCATGGCCGGGCTGCGGATCGCGACGGTGTCCACCGTGGCGCTGACGACGGTGGGTGTCCTGGTCGGCCACGGCGGGCTCGGGCAGCTGATCACCGGCGGGTTCGCCGCGAACTTCTACCGGGCCGAGATCGTCACCGGCGCGGTCGGGTGCGTGCTGCTGGCCCTGCTGGCCGACGTCCTGCTGGCCGGCGCCGAGCGGGCGCTCACCCCCTGGACCCGGGCGGTGCGGGCATGAACGACTTCGAGCGGGCGCTGGTCTACCTCAACGACCCGTACAACTGGTCCCGCCCCAACGGGATCGCCGACCTCGCCGTCGAGCACCTGGTCATCTCGGCCGTGGCCGTGCTGGCCGCGATGGTGGTCGCGCTGCCGATCGGTACGGCCCTGGGCACCGCCCGCCGGGGTGGCGGGCTGGTCGTCGTGCTGTCCAACGTCAGCCGCGCGGTGCCCACCCTGGCGCTGCTCACCCTCTTCGCCGTGAGCCCGATCGGCTTCGGCAACCGAGCGACGACGATCGCCCTGGCCGTCTTCGCCATCCCGCCGATCCTCACCAACACCTTCGTCGGGTTCCGCGGTGTCGACCCCGAGCTGCGCGAGGCCGCCCGCGGCATGGGCATGAGCCGCGGGCAGGTGCTCGCCCGGGTGGAGTTCCCGCTGGCCCTCCCGCTGGTGATGACCGGCATCCGCACCGCCGCCGTCCAGGTGGTGGCGACCGCCGGGCTGGCCGCGCTGGTGGGCGGTGGCGGGCTGGGCCGGCTGATCAACCTCGGCTTCGGCCAGCAGGACTACGGGGTCATGATCGCCGGCGCGATCCTCGTCGCCGGGCTGGCGCTCCTGACCGAGGCGGTGCTGGCGCTCCTGTCGTGGGCGATCACCCCCGGGCCGCGCCGGCTGCCGTTCCTGCACGTCAGGACGTCGCCGAGGGCCGGTGGGGTTCCGGAACCGACGGCCAGCGGCGTCCCGCTGTGAGCCGGTGCCCGTCCTCGGGGTCGGCCGTGTAACGACCGGGCAACACATCGGCGCGACCGTTGCCCTGCACCGGAGCCGGACGGTTGCATGTGCGCGCGGGGACCCCCGCCAGACACGCGTCGCGGCGCCACGCCGCACGGGACACAGAAGGCGGACAGCATGCGTCAGCCACGCGCACTCGCCCCCCTCCTCCTCACCGGGCTGCTGCTCACCGCCGCCTGCGGCGAGTCGGGGTCGTCCGGCACCGGTGGGTCCACCGCCAGCGGTTCGGCGGCCAGCGGCGACGCCTGCGCCCCGGTGGCCGGCGACCAGCTCGTCGTCCTCGAGGACGACCAGCAGCTGCAGAACGCCGACAACATCGTCCCGGCGATCACCTCGGCCACCGCCTCGGCCAACCCGGCCCTGGTGCCGGCGCTCGACGCGGTCTCCGCCGCGATGACCACCGACCAGCTGATCGAGCTCAACGCCGCGGTCGACCTCGAGCGCCAGAGCGCCGAGGACGTCGCCGCCGCGTGGGTCGAGGAGAGCGGGGTCACCGACGGGCTCGAGCAGGGCAGCGGGCCGATCATCGTCGGCGCCGGCAACTTCACCGAGTCGACGATCCTGGCCAACGTCTACGCCGGGGTCCTCGACGCCGCCGGGTTCGACGCCTCGGTCCGCGAGGTCGGCAACCGCGACACCTACCTCCCGGCGCTGATCTCGGGGACCGACCTGCAGGTCTTCCCGGAGTACCTGGCCACCGTCACCGAGGCGCTCAACGCGCAGGTCAACGGGCCCAACCCGACCCCGATCGCCAGCGGCGACCCGCAGGCCACCCGCGACGCGCTCCAGCCGCTGGCCGACCAGGTCGGGCTGACCTTCGGCACGCCGTCGGAGGCCGCCGACCAGAACGCCTTCGCCGTCACGCAGGAGTTCGCCGACCAGCTGGGCGTGAGCACGCTGTCCGAGCTCGCCGACGCCTGCGGCGACGGGTCGCTGGTCCTGGGCGGTCCGGCCGAGTGCCCGACCCGGCCGTTCTGCCAGCCGGGCCTCGAGGAGACCTACGGTCTGCAGTTCGCCGAGTTCCGCGAGTTCGACGCCGGCGGCCCACTGACCAAGGCCGCGATCCAGGAGGGCGAGGTCTCCATGGGCCTGGTCTTCAGCTCCGACGGCGCCCTGGCGCAGGGCTGACGGATCCCGGTGCCGAGTGAGCAGTTGACGGTCCGCGACACGACGTGCCGGCGCGTGTCGTGGACCGCAACTGCCCACTCGGGTCGGGAGGGTGCCGCGCGCGGGCGGACACGGGGAGACTCCGTGATGCAGTCGGGGGCTCGCGCAGCGTTACGCTGAGCGCCGTGCGGACGACGGGAGAGGACGGCGGAGCCCGTCGCGCGGCGAGCGGAGCCGGGGCGTCCCGGCGGGTCGCGGGCCTCGCCCTCGGCTGCCTCGCCGCCGTCGCGGCCACGGCCGTGGTCTTCCTGAGCGAGGACCCGCAGGTGCTGCGGATCGCCGTCGTCTCGGTCGCCTGGGCCTGCCTGCTGGCCGCGTTCGCCACCGCCCGCCCCGCCCGCGACGACGACGAGCCCGCGGGCGCCGCCGACCGGGCCGACCTGCACGCCGCCCACCAGCGGGAGCTCGCCGCCGTCCGCGACACCGAGCGGGAGCGCACCGACCGGGCCCGCCGCGACGCCGAGGCCGCCGTGCGCCGCGAGCTCGACGCGCTGCGCGGCGAGCTCGCCGGCCTGCGGGAGGGGCTGTCCGGGCTCGACGACCTCCGTCGCGAGGTCACCGCGGCCGGCGCCCTGCAGCGGGAGCTGCACGCGGGACTCTCCGGGCTCGGCGCACTGCGGGCCGACGTCGGCCGGCTGCGCGCCGAGCTGACCGGCCAGCTCGGCGGCCCGCTGTCGGGGGAGATGCGGGTCGAGCGGGTGGTGATGCACGCCCAGTCGGTGCGCACCGGGCCGGGCCTCGAACCGCTGGAGCCGGCCACCGCCGCGTGGTCGGCCGACGTGGCCCGGGAGCTGTCGGGCCGCTGGCCCGCGGTGCCCGCGTCGACCGTCGCGGTCGGGGTCGCCCGCGACGAGCCCCGGCCGGACCCCTGGCCTGAGCCGCCGCTGCCGCCCCCGCCGCCGCCCGCGCCGGTCGCCCGCTCCCTGCCCGCCGTCCCCCCGCCGCCGCCCCGGCCGGCCGACTCGCCCCGCGAGTGGCTGGCCGCGCGCGGGATGCTCGACGACGCCCCGGCCGTCCCCGCGCCCGCCGACCGGGCGCCGCTGGGCCGCCGCCGCACCGACCTGCCGGTCGACCTGCCCGTCCCCGTGACCACCGAGCGGCCCACCGTGCAGCGGCCCGCCGTGCACGCCGTCGCGGCCGGCCACGCCGGTGCGAGCACCCCGTCGCCCGGCCGGGCCGCGGACATCCCGGACGACCCCGGCGCCGCCCGGCTCGCGCGGATCCTCGCCGAGAGCGGCGTGACCCCCGGCGGCCGCCGCCGGCGTTACCGCGAGTAGGCCGTCGCGCAGCGGCCGGTCACGCCGGCCCGCGGGAGAGCGCACCGCCGTCGAGCACCAGCGTCTGGCCGGTGACCCAGCCCGCGCCGAGCAGGTAGGCCGCGGCCTCGCCCACGTCCTCGGGCTCACCGAGGCGGCCGACGGGGTAGGCGCGGGCGGCCTCCGCCTCGCGGCCCTCGTACAGCGCGCCGGCGAACCGGGTCTTCACGACGGCCGGGGCCACCGCGTTGACCGTCACCGTGGGGCCCAGCTCGACGGCGAGCTGGGTGACCAGGTTGACCAGCGCCGCCTTGCTCACCCCGTAGCCGGCGATGTTCGGGGAGGCCTTGAGCCCGGCCACCGACGCCACCACGAGCACCGAGCCGCCGTGCTCGCCCATCCACGCCCGCCAGGCATCCTGCACCAGGCCCAGCGTGCCGACGACGTTGGTGTCGAGGATCTTGCGGAAGGCGTCGAGGTCGAGGTCCACCAGCGGGCCGTAGACCGGGTTGATGCCGACGTTGCCGACCAGGTGGTCGAGGCTGCCGAAGCGCTCGACCGCGGTGCGCACGGCCTCGGCGCGGTGCGCGGCGTCGCCGGCGTTGCCCGGCACCCCCACCGCGACCTCGGGGCCGCCGAGCGCGGCGACCGCCTCCTCCAGCGCCTCGGCCTTGCGGGCGGTGAGCACCACCCGGGCCCCCCGGTCGACCAGGCTGCGGGCGATCGCCAGCCCGATGCCGCGGCTGCCGCCGGTGACCAGCGCGGTGCGTCCCTCGAACGTGCCCACCGAACCCCCTCGTGTCCGCCGGCCACCGCGTCGGCGCCGGTGTCGCGCACACCGTAAGGACCGGCCCGTCCACCGCCCGCGCCACCCCCGGAGGCGGAGTGACCCACTCCACAGGCCCGGCGCGTTGCAGGCGACGGCGGGCCGTCACACACTCGCCATCAGCGCGTCGCCCGCGTGACACACCCGGTCGCAGCAGGCCTCCCGCCGGCACCACCCCGCACGACCCCGCACACCCGGGACGACGACGTCGGCCCGGCCACCGAGTCCGGTACCCGCCAGGGACTGGAACGAGAGGTGACCGCGATGCCTGCTGCCCGCAGGACCCCCCGCGCTGCCGGGCTCCCGCCCGCCGACAGCGCTCCCGCCCGGCTCCGCGTCGGGGTCATCGGGGCCGGCCGTGTCGGGTCGGTCCTGGGCGCCGCCCTCGCCACCGCCGGCCACGACGTGGTCGCCGCCTCCGGCGTGTCCACCGCCTCCGCCGAGCGTGCGGCCCGGCTGCTGCCGGGTGTCCCGCTGCTGCCCGCCGACGAGGTCGTCGCCGCCTCCGACCTCGTCGTCCTCGCCGTCCCCGACGACACGCTGGCCGGCCTGGTCGCGGGCCTGGCCGGTACGGGCCACTGGCGGGCCGGCCAGATCGCCTTCCACACCTCCGGCGCGCACGGCCTGTCGGTGCTCGGGCCCGCGGAGCAGGCCGGCGTCCTGCCGCTCGCGCTGCACCCGGCCATGACCTTCACCGGCGCCCCCGAGGACGCCGACCGGCTCACCGGCGCGCCGTTCGGCGTCACCAGCCGACCCCTGCACCGGGCGGTCGCCGAGACCCTGGTGCTCGAGATGGGCGGCGAGCCGTTCTTCGTCGCCGAGGCCGACCGGCGGCTCTACCACGCCGCGCTGGTCACCGGCGCGAACCACCTGGTCACCCTGGTCGCCGAGGCGGCCGACCTGCTGCGCAGCGCCGGCGTCGACAGCCCCGCCCGCGTGCTCGCCCCGCTGCTCACCGCCGCGCTGGACAACGGGCTGCGGCGCGGCGACCGCGGGCTCACCGGCCCGGTCAGCCGCGGCGACGTCGGCACCGTCGCCGACCACCTCGAGACGCTCACCGACCGGGCCCCGGCGTCGGTGGCCGCCTACGTGGCGATGGCCCAGCGGACCACCGAGCGGGCGCTGGCGGCCGGCCGGCTCAAGCGGCACGAGGGTGCGCCCCTGCTCGACCTGCTCTACGAGGCCGCGGACCCGGCGGGCTCCCGGTGAGCTCTCCTCCGGCCGTCGCCGGGACCGCCGCGGAGCTGCGCGAGGTGGTCGCCGGCCTGCCCGGCCCGGTCGCCCTGGTGCCCACCATGGGCGCGCTGCACGAGGGGCACCGGACGCTGGTGCGCGCCGCCCGGGAGCGGGCCGGCAGCGTCGTCGTCTCGGTGTTCGTCAACCCGACCCAGTTCGGGCCCGGCGAGGACCTCGACCGCTACCCCCGCACCTGGGACGCCGACCTCGCCGCGCTCACCGAGGAGCGCGCCGACGTCGTCTTCCACCCGCCGGTCGGGGAGGTCTACCCGTCCGGCGCGCTCGGCGTCACCGTCGACCCCGGCCCGCTCGGCGGCGTGCTCGAGGGCGCGGTGCGGCCCGGGCACTTCGCCGGCGTGCTGACCGTCGTCGCCAAGCTGTTCGGCCTGGCCCGGCCCGACCTCGCGTTCTTCGGCGAGAAGGACTACCAGCAGCTCACGCTCGTGCGCGCGATGGTGCGCGAGCTCGCGCTGCCGGTGGAGGTCGTCGGCGTCCCCACCGTCCGCGAGGACGACGGCCTGGCGCTGTCGAGCCGCAACCGCTACCTCGCGCCCGACGAGCGGGCCCGCGCCGCGACGGTGCACCGGGCGCTGTGCGCCGGCGCGGATGCCGGGCCGCGGGGCGCGGGCGCCGTCCTCGCCGCCGCGCGGGAGGTCCTCGCCACCGCGCCCGAGCTGGTGCCCGACTACCTCGAGCTCACCGACCCCGACCTCGGCCGCGCCCCCGCGGCCGGCCCCGCCCGCCTGCTGGTCGCCGTCCGCGCCGGCAGCACCCGACTCCTCGACAACACCGCCGTCCGACTGGGAGGCCCCCGATGATGCGCACGATGCTCAAGTCCAAGATCCACCGGGCGACGGTGACCCAGGCCGACCTGCACTACGTGGGCTCGGTGACCGTCGACGAGGACCTGCTCGACGCGGCCGACCTGCTGCCCGGCGAGCAGGTGGCGATCGTCGACGTGACCAACGGCGCCCGGCTGGAGACCTACGTCATCCCCGGCGAACGGGGCAGCGGCGTCATCGGCATCAACGGCGCCGCCGCGCACCTGGTGCACCCCGGCGACCTGGTCATCCTGATCAGCTACGGCCTCATGGACGAGACCGAGGCCAAGGCCTACATCCCGAAGGTCGTGCACGTCGACGGCGCCAACCGCGTCGTCGAGCTCGGCGGTGACCCCTCGGCCCCGGTGCCCGGCGCCCAGGACCACCGGCGCAGCGACCTGGGCGTGCCGGTCCGGTGACCACGCTGGCGGCCGACCCGGTGGTCGGGCTGCCCACCCGGCTGGCCGCGCCGGCGCCCGGGTGGGAGCTGTCGGCCGACGTCTGCGTCGTCGGCTCCGGCGTCGCCGGGCTGTGCGTCGCGCTGCACGCCCGTGCCGCGGGCCTGTCGGTCGCCGTGGTCACCAAGGTCCGGGTCGACGACGGCTCGACCCGCTGGGCGCAGGGCGGCATCGCCGCGGTCCTCGACCCGGCCGACACCCCGAAGGCGCACGCCCGCGACACCGAGGTGGCCGGCGTCGGGCTGTGCGAGCCCGACGCGGTGCACGCGCTGGTGACCGAGGGCCCGGCACGGCTGCACCAGCTCATCGACTGGGGCGCCGGCTTCGACCGCGACCCCTCGGGCCGGCTCCTGCTCACTCGCGAGGGCGGGCACTCCGCCGACCGGATCGTGCACGCCGGCGGCGACGCCACCGGGGCCGAGGTCATGCGGGCGCTGTGCGAGGCCGTGCACGCCGACCCCGGCATCACCCTCGTCGAGCACGCGATGGTGCTCGACCTGCTCACCGACGCCACCGGGCGGGCGGCGGGGGTCACCCTGCACGTCCTCGGCGAGGGCACCGAGGACGGCGTCGGCGCGGTGCGCTCGCGCGCCGTCGTGCTCGCCACCGGCGGGATGGGGCAGGTCTACGCCGCCACCACCAACCCGCCGGTGTCCACCGGTGACGGCGTGGCGCTGGGCCTGCGGGCGGGGGCCGTCGCCACCGACCTGGAGTTCGTGCAGTTCCACCCGACGTCGCTGTACCTGGGCCCGGGCGTGCGCGGCCAGCAGCCGCTGGTCAGCGAGGCGCTGCGCGGCGAGGGCGCGGTGCTGCGCGACGGCGCGGGGGAGCGGTTCATGCTCGGCGTCCACCCGCTGGCCGAGCTCGCCCCGCGCGACGTGGTCGCCAAGGCGATCACCCGGGTGCAGCTGCGCGACGGGGTGGACCACGTCTGGCTCGACGCCCGCGGCATCGACGGCCTGGCGCAGCGGTTCCCGACGATCGTCGCCCGCTGCCGGGCGGGCGACGTCGACCCGGTCACCGAGCTGGTGCCGGTCACGCCCGCCGCGCACTACGCCTCCGGCGGGCTGGTCACCGACCTGTCCGGGCGCACGACCGTCGCGGGCCTCTACGCGTGCGGGGAGGTGGCCTGCACCGGGGTGCACGGGGCCAACCGGCTGGCGTCGAACTCGCTGCTCGAGGGGCTGGTCTTCGCCGCCCGCATCGGCGCGGACCTGGCCCGCTCGCTGCCGCCGTCGGCCCCCGCGGTCGACGCGGCGCCGGCGACCGGCGGGCTGCTCGACCCGGCCGGCCGCCGCGTGGTCACCGACACGATGTCCGGCCGCGTCGCGGCGCTGCGCTCGGGCGCCGGGCTGGCCGAGGCCACGCACACGCTGGCCGGCCTGGCCGCCTCGCTGGCCGGCGGGCCCGGTGCGGCGCCCGGCGTGGACAGCTGGGAGGCCACCGGGCTGCTCACCGTGGCCAGCGCGCTGACCGCGGCGGCCACCGCGCGGGAGGAGACCCGCGGCTGCCACTGGCGCGAGGACCACCCCGACAGCGAGGACCGGTGGCGGCTGCACCTCGACGTCCGCCTCGGCGGGGACGGGCGGCTGTCGCTGACCCGCCGCCCGGTGGGCGCGCCGGTGGTGCCCCCGTGGTGACCGTCGACCCGCGCTCGCTCGAGGGCACGGGCCTGTCGGAGGCGTGGGTCGAGGAGCTGGTCGAGCGCACGCTGGCCGAGGACCTCGCCGGGGGCGCGGTGCTGCCGAGCGAGCCGGACCTCGCCGTCGCCCTGGACGTCACCAGCGCCGCCACCGTCCCCCCGGCGCAGTACGGCACCGCCGACCTGGTCGCCCGCGCCGACGGTGTCGTCGCCGGCCTGCCGGTCGCGGCCCGGGTGTTCACCAGGCTCGCCCCCGGCGCCACGCTCACCGCGGGGGCCGCCGACGGCGACCGGGTGACCCGGGGCGACGTGCTGCTGACCGTGCGCGGGCCGGTGCGGGCGCTGCTGGCCGCCGAGCGGAGCGCGCTGAACATCGCCAGCCGCGCCAGCGGCATCGCCACCGCGACCCGGGCCTGGGTGGACGCCGTCGAGGGCACCGGCGCGGTCGTCCTCGACACCCGCAAGACCACGCCCGGCCTGCGCCCGCTGGAGAAGTACGCCGTGCGCTGCGGCGGCGGGTCGAACAAGCGCATGGGCCTCTACGACGTCGCGATGGTGAAGGACAACCACGTCGCCGCCGCCGGCTCGGTGGCCGCCGCGGTGGCCGCCGTCCGCGAGCGGGCGCCGCGGGTGCCGGTGCAGGTGGAGGCCGACACCCCGGCCCAGGCGGTCGAGGCGGTCGAGGCCGGCGCCGATTTCCTGCTGCTGGACAACATGCCCCCCGCGCGGCTGCGCGAGGTGGTCGCGCTGGTCGGGGGCCGCGCGGAGCTCGAGGCCACCGGCGGGCTGACCCTCGCCGTCGCCCGCGAGGTCGCCGCGACCGGGGTGGACTTCCTGTCGGTGGGCGCGCTCACGCACTCCGCGCCGATCCTCGACCTCGCCCTCGACCTGCGGAGCTGACCGGCCGTGCTGCTCACCGTCGACGTCGGCAACAGCCAGACCGTGCTGGCCACCTTCGACGGCGCCCGCCGGGTCGGCTGCTGGCGGGTCACCACGCACCCGCGGGCCACCTCCGACGAGCTGCGGATGCTCTGGCGCGGCCTGCTGCGCGACACCGAGGTCACCGGCGTCGCCGCCTGCTCGACGGTGCCGGCCCTGCTGCCGGCGCTGCGCGGGCTGCTGGAGTCCCTCGAGGTGCCGGTCGTGCTCATCGGCCCCGGCGTGCGCACCGGCGTCCCGCTGCACGTGGACAACCCGCGCGAGGTCGGCGCCGACCGCGTGGTCACCGCGCTGGCCGCCCACGAGCTGTTCGGCACCGCGCCCGACGGGCGCTCCCGGCCGGTCGTCGTCGTCGACTTCGGCACCTCGACCAACGTCGACGCCGTCGGACCGGACGGGCAGTTCCTCGGCGGCGCGCTGGCGCCGGGCCTCGAGGTCAGTCTGGAGGCGCTCGCCTCCCGCGCCGCGCAGCTGCGCTCGGTCGAGCTGACCGTCCCGGCGCAGGCCATCGGCAAGAACACGGTCGCCGCCCTGCAGTCGGGGGTCGTGCTCGGCTTCGCCGGGCTGGTCGACGGCCTGGTCGACCGGATCGGCGCCGAGCTGGAGGCGCAGTTCGGCCGCGCGCCGGTCGTCGTCGCCACCGGCGGGCTGGCGCCCCTGGTGGCCGACAGCTGCCGGTCGATCGGCGCCCGGGAGCCCGACCTCACGGTGCACGGGCTGCGGCTGGCCTTCGCGCGCCAGCAGGCGGCCGGCCGCCGGTAGCCGCCGGGGTGGTGCGGCGCACGCCCGTAGGCTCGGGCGCCGTGAGCGACCTGCCCCCCGGCCCCCCGGACGACGAGCTCCCCGAGCAGCTGCGCGTGCGGCGCGCCAAGCTCGACCGGCTGCGCGAGGCCGGCACCGACCCCTACCCGGTCACGGTGGGGCGCACGACGTCGCTGGCCGACGTCCGCGCCAAACACCCCGACCTCGAGCCCGACACGATGACCGGTGAGCGGGTCGGCGTCACCGGCCGGGTCATCTTCAGCCGCAACACCGGCAAGCTCTGCTTCGCGACGCTGCGCGAGGGCGACGCCGAGCTGCAGGTCATGCTCTCCCGCGACCGGGTCGGGGAGGAGGCGCTCGACGCCTGGAAGGCCGACGTCGACCTCGGCGACCACGTCTTCGTCGAGGGCGAGGTCGGGACGTCGCGGCGGGGCGAGCTGTCGGTGTTCGCCGACTCCTGGCGGCTGGCCGCCAAGGCGCTGCGGCCGCTGCCGGTGGCGCACAAGCCGATGAGCGAGGAGCTGCGGGTCCGCCGCCGCTACGTCGACCTCATCGTCCGCGACGAGGCGCGCCGGACCGTCCGCCAGCGGGCCGCGGTGGTGGCGGCGCTGCGGGCCGGCCTCACCGCCCGCGGGTTCCTCGAGGTCGAGACGCCGATGCTGCAGACGGTCCACGGCGGTGCCGCGGCCCGGCCGTTCCGCACCCACATGAACGCCTTCGACCTCGACCTGTACCTGCGGATCGCACCGGAGCTGTTCCTCAAGCGGTGCATCGTGGGCGGGCTGGAGAAGGTCTTCGAGATCAACCGCAACTTCCGCAACGAGGGCGCCGACAGCTCGCACTCGCCGGAGTTCGCGATGCTCGAGTTCTACGAGGCCTGGACCGACTACGCCGGCGTCGCGCGCACCACCCGGGAGCTGGTCCAGGAGAGCTGCGCGGCGCTGTTCGGCGACCACACCGCCCGCCACCACGACGGCACCGAGATCGACCTGTCGGGGGAGTGGCCGCAGGTCCCGCTGTACTCCCTGGTGTCCGGCGCCGTCGGCGAGGAGGTCACCCCGGAGACGCCGGTCGAGCACCTGCGGGCCCTCGCGGAGCGGCACGCCGTCGGCGTGGACCCGGCCTGGCTCCCCGGCAAGGTGGTGGAGGAGCTGTTCGAGGCGCTGGTGCAGGACTCCCTGCAGGCGCCGACCTTCGTCGTCGACTACCCCGTGGACACCTCGCCGCTGACCCGCGCGCACCGCACGACGCCGGGCCTGGCCGAGAAGTGGGACCTCTACATCGGGGGCGTCGAGCGCGGGACCGGCTACTCCGAGCTCGTCGACCCCGTGGTGCAGCGCGAGCGGTTCACCCAGCAGGCGCTGCTGGCCGCGGCGGGCGACCCGGAGGCGATGGTCCTCGACGAGGACTTCCTCGAGGCCCTCGAGTACGGCATGCCGCCCAGCGGCGGGGTCGGGATGGGCATCGACCGGCTGATGATGACGCTCACCGGTCTCGGTATCCGGGAGACGATCCTGTTCCCTTTGGTGCGGCCGATTTCCTGAACCGCGCGTCCCGATCGGACGCTTTCTCCCCGAATTGGGCGAACCGCGGTGCACAATTCGTCCTATTGCGCCGTCGTGTGGTGGAATGGCCGCGTTGTCCGCGAGGACGGCGACCAATCGTCCGGCCACGGGGGCCGAGAAGGAGTGAGGCAGAAGGAATGGCACGCAAGGTCCAGGTGATCCTCAGCGACGACCTCGACGAGGACGTCCCCGCCGACGAGACGGTGAGCTTCTCCCTCGACGGCACGAACTACGAGATCGACCTGTCGGAGAAGAACGCCAAGGAACTGCGTGACGCGTTCTCCCGTTACGTGCAGGCCGCCCGCAAGGTCGGCCGCGGGAGCGGCGGCCGGGCCTCCGGTGGCGGCCGTTCCCGCGCCACCGGCGGCGGTCGCATGGACCGCGAGCAGGCCGGCGCCATCCGCGAGTGGGCCCGCAAGAACGGCCACGAGGTCAGCGACCGCGGCCGCATCCCCGCCAGCGTCGTCGAGGCCTACGAAGCGGCCCACTGAGGAAGGACCCCCTCGCCCCCCACCCCTCGCTCCGCTCGGGGTGGGCCCCTGCGAGGGGGCCGTTCCAGCAGGTCACCCCGCTCGGGGTGGGCCCCTGCGAGGGGGCCGATCCAGCAGGTCACCGACGGCCCGGCACCCACTCGGGTGCCGGGCCGTCGGCGTCCCTGCCGCGACGCGCCGTCCGCTGTCGGCGTAACCGGATCGGAACACCGCCCGTGCACCATCGGTTGACCCGGACAGCCACCCACCGCCCGCCGGTCGAGGCCGACAGGACGGCGTGGTCCGTGACTACAGTGGAAAGACCGGTGCCCCAGCGCGCCGACGGACGTCGGGTGCTCCTCTCCACGAGCGGGGAGGGCAGTGCCGGACCAGCCGGTCAGAGGAGAAGCAGCGCATGTTCGAACGGTTCACCGACCGAGCCCGACGGGTGGTCGTCCTGGCGCAGGAAGAGGCCAGGATGCTCAACCACAACTACATCGGCACCGAGCACATCCTCCTGGGCCTCATCCACGAGGGTGAGGGCGTCGCTGCCAAGGCCCTCGAGTCCCTCGGCATCTCGCTCGAGGGCGTCCGCCAGCAGGTCGAGGAGATCATCGGCCAGGGCCAGCAGGCCCCGTCCGGGCACATCCCCTTCACGCCGCGGGCGAAGAAGGTCCTCGAGCTGTCCCTGCGCGAGGCCCTGCAGCTCGGTCACAACTACATCGGCACCGAGCACATCCTGCTCGGCCTGATCCGCGAGGGCGAGGGCGTCGCCGCGCAGGTCCTGGTCAAGCTGGGTGCCGACCTCAACCGCGTCCGCCAGCAGGTCATCCAGCTGCTCTCGGGCTACCAGGGCAAGGAGCCGGCCGCGGCCGGCGGCCCCTCCGAGGGCACCCCGTCGACGTCACTGGTGCTCGACCAGTTCGGCCGCAACCTGACGCAGGCCGCCCGCGACTCCAAGCTCGACCCGGTCATCGGCCGGTCGAAGGAGATCGAGCGGGTCATGCAGGTCCTCTCGCGGCGGACCAAGAACAACCCCGTCCTCATCGGCGAGCCCGGCGTCGGCAAGACCGCCGTCGTCGAGGGCCTGGCGCAGGCCATCGTCAAGGGCGAGGTCCCCGAGACGCTGAAGGACAAGCAGCTCTACACCCTCGACCTCGGCGCGCTGGTCGCCGGGTCGCGCTACCGCGGTGACTTCGAGGAGCGCCTGAAGAAGGTGCTCAAGGAGATCCGCACCCGCGGCGACATCATCCTGTTCATCGACGAGATCCACACCCTCGTCGGTGCCGGTGCCGCCGAGGGCGCGATCGACGCCGCCAGCATCCTCAAGCCGATGCTGGCCCGTGGTGAGCTGCAGACGATCGGTGCCACCACGCTCGACGAGTACCGCAAGCACCTGGAGAAGGACGCCGCCCTCGAGCGCCGCTTCCAGCCGATCCAGGTGGGCGAGCCGACGCTCACCCACACGATCGAGATCCTCAAGGGCCTGCGCGACCGCTACGAGGCGCACCACCGGATCAGCATCACCGACGGCGCACTCGTCGCCGCCGCCACGCTGGCCGACCGGTACATCTCCGACCGCTTCCTGCCGGACAAGGCGATCGACCTGATCGACGAGGCCGGTGCCCGGATGCGGATCAAGCGGATGACCGCGCCGCCGGACCTGCGCGAGTTCGACGAGCGGATCGCCGGCATCCGGCGCGAGAAGGAGTCCGCGATCGACGCGCAGGACTTCGAGAAGGCCGCCTCGCTGCGCGACAAGGAGAAGCAGCTCCTGGGCGAGAAGGCCGAGCGCGAGAAGGCGTGGAAGGCCGGTGACATGGACGTCGTCGCCGAGGTCGACGACGAGCAGATCGCCGAGGTGCTGGCCAACTGGACCGGGATCCCCGTCTTCAAGCTCACCGAGGAGGAGACCACGCGTCTGCTCCGCATGGAGGAGGAGCTCCACAAGCGGATCATCGGCCAGGAAGAGGCCATCAAGAGCGTCAGCCAGGCGATCCGGCGCACCCGCGCGGGCCTCAAGGACCCGCGTCGCCCCGGTGGCTCGTTCATCTTCGCCGGCCCCTCGGGTGTCGGTAAGACCGAGCTGGCCAAGGCGCTCGCGCAGTTCCTCTTCGGTGAGGACGACGCCCTCATCCAGATCGACATGGGCGAGTTCCACGACCGGTTCACCGTGTCGCGTCTGGTCGGTGCGCCTCCCGGCTACGTCGGTTACGACGAGGGTGGCCAGCTGACCGAGAAGGTGCGGCGCAAGCCGTTCTCGGTGGTCCTCTTCGACGAGATCGAGAAGGCGCACGCCGACGTGTTCAACACGCTCCTGCAGGTGCTGGAGGACGGCCGGCTCACCGACGGTCAGGGCCGGATCGTGGACTTCAAGAACACGATCCTGATCCTCACGACCAACCTCGGGACGCGGGACATCTCCAAGGCCGTGGGGCTGGGCTTCCAGGTCGGCAACGACACCCAGTCCAACTACGAGCGGATGAAGAACAAGGTCAACGAGGAGCTCAAGCAGCACTTCCGGCCGGAGTTCCTCAACCGCATCGACGACATCGTCGTGTTCCACCAGCTGACCGAGGACGAGATCATCGAGATCGTCGACCTCATGGTCGCCCGCGTGGAGAGCCAGCTGGCGAACAAGGACATGTCGCTGGAGATCACGCAGGACGCCAAGAAGCTGCTGGCGGCCCGCGGGTTCGACCCGGTGCTGGGTGCCCGGCCGCTGCGCCGGACCATCCAGCGCGAGATCGAGGACGCGCTGTCGGAGAAGATCCTCTACGGCGAGCTGACCGCTGGTCAGATCATCGTGGTGGACGTCGAGGGCGAGGGCCCGACCGCGAAGTTCACCTTCCGCGGCGAGGCCAAGCCGATCGACGTGCCCGACACGCCCCCGGTGGCGCTCACCGTCGGCGACGACGAGGACGGCCAGGGCGGCACCACGTCCCTGGAGAAGAAGTAGTCCCACACCGCACCACCGACGAGGGCCGTCTCCCGCACCGCGGGGGGCGGCCCTTGCCGCGTCTGGGGTCGGCGCCACGATCAGGTGACCTGATCGTGGCGCGTCCTCCCGCACGGTGGGACGTGGGGGAGGACGCATTGCGGTGAGGGAGGACGGCGGGCGGCGGGGTCGGGCGGGGAGGGTGGACCGGCCACGGCGCCGGGAGCGGTGACCGTCTCCCGCGCGATCGGCCACCTGCCCGCCACGGACCACTCCGCGACGACGTCGCCGGCCGGTGTGGTCTCCGTCTCCCGGCGATCCGGTCAGCGGGCGGCGGCGACCGGGCCGAGGTCCACGGCGCGGTGCACCCAGGTGCCGGTGACGACCATCCCGACCCGCTCGTAGAGGCCGAGGGCGCCGGTGCGGGTGTCGGTGGACAGCTCGCAGCGCGTGGCGCCGTGCCGGCGGGCGTTGGCGAAGGCGTCCGCGAGGAGGGCCCGGGCCAGCCCGAGCCCGCGCCGGTCCCGGCGCACCGCGAGCTTGTCGACGTAGCCGTCGGGGCCACCGGTGACCAGGAAGCAGGCACCGACCACGTCGCCGTGCGGGGCCGCGACGACCCGCAGGTGCCACGGCTCGAAACCGGGGCGGCGCACGGTCGTCGCGGCGAAGTCCTCGAACGACCGCCGGTCCCGCTGCGACCACTCGAGGAAGGCGTCCTCGACCACCGTCCAGGCGGCCCGGTGGTCCGCCTCGCCGGCCGCCGTCCGGATGGAGTACCCGTCCGGCAGGGGCTGGGCCTCGATCCGCGTGTCCTCGGGGAGCTCCAGCAGCCACGAGGTCCACCGGACGTCGTAGCCGAGGTGCGCCAGCAGGACGTCCGCGGGGGAGCCCTGGGGCACGGACATGCCGAGGACCGGGGCGCCGCGTTCGCGTGCCAGCTGCCGGGTCCAGGCCGCCAGCGCCGTGCCGATGCCCCGTCCGCGGTACTGCGGGTGCACGGCGGCATCACCACGTCCCTCGCCCGAGACCTCGGCGTAGGCGACCAGTCGGCTGCCGTCGAAGACGCCGAGCGTGCTGGCGGGTACGTCGAAGCTGGGGCGCTGCCAGTCCCCGACGATGTCGGCCTCCTCGATCTCGAGGGTGCCGATGTCGTGCAGCTCCTGGGCGGCCATCACCTCGTAGACCGCACGGGCGTCTCCGGCGGTCAGGGGTCGGGCGGTGAGCTCCCCGGGCAGCTGCACGGGCCCAGTGAACCGCGCCGCGGGGCCGTCGCACGACCGGTTCGGTGGCGCGAGGCGTCGCGGGCGGTCAGTGGGGGAGTCGGAACCGCCCGTCGGCGGACTGCTCGACCAGCCCGTCGGCCAGCAGCGAGTCCAGGCAGCGGGCGCGCTGCACGACGTCGTCCCACGCGGCGTCGAGGGCCTCGGCCGGCACCGGGCCGTCCGCGGCCCGCAGGACGTCGAGCAGCCGGCCGCGCACCTGCCGGTCGGTCCCGGCGAAGCGCTGCACCCGCCGCGGCGGCCCGTCGGCGGCCGGAGAGCCCGCCAGCCGCCAGGCGCAGCGCTCGCGCACCGGGCAGACGGCGCAGCGCGGCGTCCGGGCGACGCAGACCAGCGCGCCGAGCTCCATGGCCGCCACCGAGAACCGGCAGGCCCGCTCCCGGTCGGCCGGCGCCAGCGCCGCGACGTCGGCGAGGTCGGACGCCCGCGCGGTGCCCGCCTCGGCGCGGCCGTGCACCAGCCGGGCCACGACCCGGCGCACGTTGGTGTCCACGACCGGCTGGGGCTGCCCGTGGCCGAAGCAGGCCACCGCCCGGGCCGTGTAGGTCCCCACGCCCGGCAGGGCCTCCAGGGCCGCCACGTCGGCCGGGACGGTCCCTCCGTGCCGCTCGGTCAGGGCGACGGCGGTCTCGCGCAGCCGCAGCGCCCGGCGCGGGTAGCCGAGCTTGCCCCAGGCGCGGATGACCTCCGCCGGCGAGGCGTCGGCCAGGTCCGCCGGCGTGGGCCAGCGCGCCATCCACGCCGTCCACACCGGCTCGACCCGCGCCACCGGTGTCTGCTGCAGCATCACCTCGCTGACCAGCACCGCCCACGGGTCCACCCCGGGACGCCGCCACGGCAGGTCCCGGGCGGCGGTGTCGTACCAGTCGACGAGGGCGTCCCCGAGTCCGGCCGTGCTGCTCACGGGGGTCCAGTGTGCCCGGCCCGGTCGGCGGCGTGCCCCGTGCGGCGGCGGGACGAGGGGGCACTACCGTCCGTCTCGTGCTGCACCCGGTCGGACCGCTGCCGTCCGCCGTCTACTGGCGACGGCGCCTGCTGGTGCTGGCCGTGCTGCTCGCCGTGCTCGGCGGTGGCGGCTGGCTCGGCGTCTCGCTGCTGACCGGCTCCGGGGACAGCGCCGCGGCGGCCGGCTCGTCGTCCTCCCCGGCGGGCACCCCCGCGCTGGACCGGGTGGTCCCCTCGCTGGCCAGCGTCCGGACGCCGACCCCGCCGCCCAGCACCACCCCGCCGCCACCGCCGCAGCCGCCCACTCCACCGGCGCAGCAGGCCGACGCGCCGTGCGGGGACGACGTCATCGCCCTCGAGGTCCGCACGCCCGGCACGGTGCCCGCCGGGTCCGCCCCGGTGCTCGAGCTCGTCGTCACCAACACCGCGACCGTGCCGTGCACCCGGGTGCTGGACAAGCAGCTTCAGGAGATGGTGCTGCTCGACGGCGCCGGCGCCCGGCTGTGGGGCAGCAACGACTGCCGGCCCGAGACCAGCAGCGACACCCGCACGCTGGCACCGGGTGAGCAGGTCGTCTTCCCGCTGACCTGGAGCGGCCTGACCAGCGAGCCGACCTGCACCGCGGCACGCGTGCCGGTGGGGCCAGGGACCTATGTGGTGCGAGCGCGGCTGGACACCAAGACCAGCCCGGACGCCCCCCTGCAGGTCACCTGACCTGTGGCCCCTGCGGGGTCCTTCGTTCAGCTGTAGCGGTCGAGGATCGAGGTCTCGGCCAGCCGGGACAGCCCCTCGCGGATGCCGCGGGCCCGGGCCTCGCCGACGCCGTCGACGGCCAGCAGGTCCTCGATGGTGGCCGCCAGCAGCTTCTGCAGCCCGCCGAAGTGCTCGACCAGCCGGTCGATGATCGCGGCCGGCAGGCGCGGCACCCGGGCCAGCAGCCGGTAGCCGCGCGGGCTGACGGGGGAGTCCAGCGCGTCGGCCGAGGTGGGCAGGCCGTAGCAGCGGGCGACCGCGGAGAGGTCCAGCAGCTCGGTGGCCGACAGCGTGCGCAGCTCGGCCAGCACGTCCTCGATGGTCCGCGGGCGGCGGGCGGCACCGCCGGGCATGTAGTCGCGCACCAGCAGTGCGCGGTCCTCCTCCACGCCGGCGAGCATCTCGTCGAGCTGCAGCGCGAGGAGCCGGCCGTCGGTGCCCAGCTCGACGACGAAACCCTCGATCTCGTCGGCGATCCGGCGGACCATCTCCAGCCGCTGGCTGACGCTCATCGCGTCGCGGACGGTGACCAGGTCCTCGATCTCCAGCGCCGACAGGGTGCTGGCGACCTCGTCGAGCCGCAGCTTGTAGCGCTCCAGCGCCGCGAGGGCCTGGTTGGCGCGGGCGAGGATCGTCGTCGGGTGCTCGAGGGTGTACCGCCGGCCGGCGACGTAGACGCTGATGATGTGCATCGACTGGCTCACCGAGATCACCGGGAAGCCGGTCTGCACGGCGACCCGCTCGGCGGTCCGGTGACGGGTGCCCGACTCCTCGGTGGGGACCGTCGGGTCGGGCATGAGGTGCACGCCCGCCCGCACGATGCGCAGGCCGTCGGAGGAGAGGATGACCGCGCCGTCCATCTTGGCCAGCTCACGCAGCCGGGTGGCCGACAGCGCGACGTCGAGGGCGAACCCGCCGGTGCAGATGGACTCCACGACCCGGTCGTAGCCCAGCACGATCAGCGCACCGGTGCGGCCGGCCAGGATCCGCTCCAGCCCGTCGCGCAGCGCCGTGCCCGGGGCGATGCGGCCGAGGAGTTCGCGCAGGGCGACCTCGGAGTCCACAGCGGGGGGCACGGGCGCTCCTGACGTCGTCGCGGTTCGACCGCCGAGTCTACGGGTCCCGCGTCGCGGCGGGTCGGGAGCGGGGTGCGGGCGCCCGGACACCGAGCGCCGCAGCCGGCCTCATCCGGGGAACAACCCGGCCAGCGCCGCACCGAGGTCGGGGACCTCCATCAGCCGCATCCCCTTGGGTGCCGTCCCGGCGTCCGGCGGCACGAGCGCCAGCCGGTACCCCTGGCGGGCCGCCTCGGCCAGCCGCCGGCCGGTGCCGCCGACCCGGCGGATCTCGCCGGACAGGCCCACCTCGCCCAGCGCCACCATCCCCTCGGGCAGCGGGGTGTCCTTCGACGCCGACGCGATGGCCAGCGCCAGCGCGAGGTCGGCCGCCGGCTCGGCGATCTTCACGCCGCCGACCGAGGCGGCGAACACGTCGGCGTCGGCCAGCCGCACCCCGCCGCGGCGCTCGACGACGGCGTTGACCATCGCGACCCGCTGGGAGTCCAGCCCGCTCACCGCCCGGCGGGGCGAGCCGCCGCCGGCGCTGGTGGCCACGAGCGCCTGCACCTCGGCCAGCAGCGGCCGGCTGCCCTCCATCGTCACCGTGACGCAGCTGCCGGGCACCGACGCGGTGCGGCGGGAGACGAACAGGTGCGACGGGTCGGGGACGCCGACGACGCCGCGGTCGCCGATCTCGAAGCAGCCGATCTCGTCGGCCGGGCCGAAGCGGTTCTTCGTGGCCCGGACCAGGCGCAGCGTGGAGTGCCGCTCGCCGTCGAAGGAGACGACCACGTCGACCAGGTGCTCGAGCGCCCGCGGGCCGGCGATCGCGCCGTCCTTGGTGACGTGTCCGACCAGGATCGTCGTCATCCCGCGCGACTTGGCGACGGCGGTCAGCGCCGTGGCGACCGCGCGGACCTGGGAGGCGCCGCCGTCGGTGCCGTCGACGGCGGGAGAGCGGACGGTCTGCACGCTGTCGAGCACCAGCAGCGAGGGGGCGACCTGCTCCACGTGCGCGAGGACGGCCGACAGTTCGGTCTCGGCGGCCAGGTAGAGCCGCTCGTGCAGCGCGTCGATCCGCTCGGCGCGCAGTCGCACCTGCGCCGCGGACTCCTCGCCGGACACCACCAGCGTGGGGCCGCCTGAGTCCGCGACCCGGTGGGCGACCTCGAGCAGCAGCGTGGACTTGCCCACCCCGGGCTCGCCGGCGACCAGCACCACCGCGCCGGGGACCAGGCCGCCGCCGAGGACGCGGTCGAACTCGGGGATGCCGGTGGCCACCGCGCGGGCGCCGGTGAGCTCGACCTGCGCGATCGGCCGGGCCGGCGCGGTGACCGGGCCGGCGGCGACCGCCCGCAGCGCGGGCGCCGTGGCGCCGACCTCCTGGAGGGTGCCCCAGGCCTGGCACTCCGGGCAGCGGCCGACCCACTTCGCCGACGCGTAGCCGCACTCGGTGCAGCGGTGGGCGGGACGGGCGGGCTTCACTCCGGAGGGGGGCACCCCGTCACGGTAGGTGGGGGGACCGACAGTCCCGCCTCACTCGGCCTGGGTGTCCTCCTCGCTCTCCGGGTTCTCGGCCTCGCCGGCCTCGCCCTCGTGGAAGTCGAAGGCCTCGCCGCGCTCGAGCTCCTCCTCGGGCTGGCCCACGAGCGCCTCGATCTCGATCTCCCCGGCCTGCTCGAAGGTCAGCGTCAGGGGCAGCGTCTGCCCTGGCGTCAGCGGCTCGGCGAGGTCCTGCAGCGTGATGGTCGCGTCGCCGTCCTGGCCGATGTACAGCGCCGTGTCGGCGGGGATCTCCAGCGACAGGTCCGAGCCGCCCGTGGCGCCGGTCGTACCGGGCGCGGGCGCGGTGGTGGGCTGGTTGCCCGCCGGGGACGACGGCGACGGGGTCGGGCCGGTGCCGGAGACCCGGATGCCCGAGAAGCCCTCGCCCTCGATCCCGGTGAGGGTCTCGTCCTCGTTCGAGGCGTTGACGATGGTCATGACCAGCACCGCGTCGTCGCCCTCCTCGTAGGCGTTCTCGTCGGGGTAGGCGATCAGCACCTGGCGCAGGAGGACGTCCTCGACCTGGGCCTGCGGCCCGACCTTGTCGCGGTCCTGGGTGCCGGTCTGCGAGACCTGCCCGGCGCTGCACGCACCGAGCGCGACGGGGCTGATCACGAGAGCACCCGTCAGGGCAGCGCGCAGCGCGCGGTTCACGGCGGTCGACCTCCAGCGAGAGACGTGCCGGCCACCGTGGGTCTCGATGGCCCGAGTCGCGCCGAGCGTAACGGTCCACCCACCATGTCCGCCGGGAGGTGAGGCCGATGCGGGGCCCGGGACCGCGCGCCGGCGCGGAGGAGCACGACCCCGCGCTCGCCGACTTCCCCGAGCGGTCGCCCGCGACGCGACGATGGCTGTTCGCCGACCAGCTCGGCCCCCACTTCCTCGACCGGCCCGACCAGCCGGTGCTGCTGGTCGAGTCGAAGGCCGTGTTCGCCCGGCGCCGCTTCCACCGGCAGAAGGCGCACCTGGTGCTCTCCGCGCTGCGCCACCGGGCCGCCGAGCTGGGGGAGCAGGCGCACCTGCACCGGGTCGTCACCTACGCCGAGGCGCTGGACCGCTACGACGAGCCGCTGAGCGTCTGCGCGCCCACCACCTGGAGCAGCCGCGACCTCGTCCTCGCGCGCCCCGGCGTCGAGGTGCTGGCCGCCCGCGGGTTCGTCAGCTCGCAGGGCGAGTTCGCGCGGTGGGCGCAGGGGCGCGGCCGTCGCCGCCTGCTCATGGAGGACTTCTACCGCGATGCCCGCCGCCGCCTCGACGTCCTCATGGACGGCGCCGAGCCGCTGGGCGGGACGTGGAACCTCGACGCCGAGAACCGCGAGCCCCCGCCGCGGGACGGCCGCTCGCCGGCACCGGAGCCGTGGTGGCCCGCCGAGGACGAGATCGACGAGCAGGTGCGCGCCGACCTCGACCGCTGGGAGGCCGACGGCGAGGTCTCCTTCGTCGGTGACGACGGCCCGCGGCTGTTCCCGGTCACCCGCGAGGAGGCGCTCACCCGGCTGCACGACTTCCTCGCCGCGCGGCTGGGCGCCTTCGGCCCGCACGAGGACGCGATGCTCGCCGACGAGCGCTGGCTGGTCCACTCGCTGCTCTCCCCGGCGATGAACCTCGGCCTGCTCGACCCGCTGGAGGTCGTGCGCGCCGCCGAGGCCACCGCGCGCGCCCGCGCCGCCGCCGGCGACCCGCTGCCGCTGAACTCCGTGGAGGGCTTCGTCCGGCAGGTCATGGGCTGGCGCGACTACATCTGGCACACCTACTGGCACTTCGGCCGCCACTACCGGCACGCCAACGCCCTGCGGGCGCTCGAGCCGGTGCCCGGGTGGATGGCCGAGCTCGACGACTCCGCCGTCGACGCCGCCTGCCTGTCCGGCGTGCTGGGCGACCTGCGCCGCGACGGCTGGGTCCACCACATCCCCCGGCTGATGGTGCTGGGCAACTACGCGCTGCAGCGCGGCATCGACCCGCGGGAGCTGACCGACTGGTTCCACCGCACCTTCGTCGACGGCTACGACTGGGTGATGGTGGCCAACGTCGTCGGCATGAGCCAGCACGCCGACGGCGGGGCGCTGGCCACCAAGCCCTACGCCGCCGGGGGCGCCTACATCGACCGGATGAGCGACTACTGCGGCCGCTGCCCCTACGACCCCCGGCAGCGCCTCGGCGACGACGCCTGCCCCTACACCGCCGGCTACTGGGCCTTCCTCGAGCGCAACCGCGAGCGGCTGGCCGGCAACCAGCGGATGCGCCGTCCGCTGCAGGGCCTCGACCGGCTGCGCGACCTGCCGCTGGTCGTCGAGCAGGAGGCCGCCCGCGGCACCAGCGCCCCCTGATCGGGGGACGGCGGTCCAGTTCCGCGGCGTCCCTGCCGATGCCCTCTCCGCACACGGAGAGACGGCAGGGAGGCGCGGATGGCGGTCGGACCGGCGTTCGACGACGTCCTCGCGGCGGCCCGGGCGGGCGCGGCGTGGGGGTTCGAGGTGCTGTACCGGGACCTCTCGCCGGTGGTCACCGGTTACCTGCGGCTGCACGGCGCGCTGGAGCCCGACGACCTGGCCAGCGAGACCTTCCTCGCCGTCTTCCGCGGCCTGGGCGGCTTCCGCGGGGACGAGGAGGCGCTGCGCTCGTGGGTGTTCACCATCGCCCACCGGCGGCTGGTCGACGACTGGCGCCGGCGCAGCCGCCGTCCGCACCTGGCCGACGACGCCGCCGACCTGCTGCCCGAGACCGCCGGCGGGGACGTGGAGGACGACGTCCTGACGCGGCTGGGCACCGAGGCCGTGCACCGGCTGTGCGCGGGGCTGCCCGCCGACCAGCGCTCGGTGCTGCTGCTGCGGGTGCTCGCCGACCTCACCGTCGAGCAGGTGGCCGCGGTGATGGGCCGCTCGGTGGGCTCGGTCAAGGCACTGCAGCGGCGCGGCCTGCGCCGGCTGCGCGCGGAGCTCGAGCCGGCCGGCACCACCCCTGCGGGTGAGATCGGGGATGCGGGCGCACCCCTCCCGGCCCGTCCGGCGATGACGGGGGCGAGATGACCACGCCAGCCGACGCCCGTGCCGACGAGCAGGCCCTGGCCGCGTTCTCCGACGCGGTCCGGGCCTGCGCCACCGCACCCGGGCGGCCGAACGCGGCCCTGGCCGAGCTGCTGGCGACCGGTCTGCTCACCGACCAGTCGGAACCGTCCACGCGGACGGCCGGGCACCCCGCCCGGGCCTCACGGAAGAGACCCCGCATGCTGCTGACCACCCTCACCGCCAAGCTCGCCGCGGCCGGCATCGCCGCCAAGGCGGCCGCCGCCACCGGCGTCGTCGCCGTCGCCCTGACCGGTGCGGCCACCACCGGCACCTTCTCCACCGCGGAGCCCCCCGCGTCCGTCGAGAGCGGCGACCCGGCCGCCGTCGACCCGCTCGACCCCGCCGACGGCGGTGCCGCCGACGGGACCGTGGACGACGGCGAGGACGGCCAGGAGCCGGTGGCCGAGGCGCCCGTCGAGGAGCCGGTGGCCGAGGAGCCGGTGGTCGAGGAGCCCGTGACCGAGGCGCCCGTCGAGGAGCCGGTGGCCGAGGAGCCCGTCGTCGAGGCGCCGGTGGCCGCCCCGGAGCGGACCGAGGAGGAGTGGGCGACGGAGGGCCCGGCCGCCGGGCAGTCCCACGGCGACTGGGTGAGCGAGGGCGCCCGCAACGGCTGGGTGACCGGCGAGCGGGTCAGCGGGCAGGCCCACCAGCGCAACGCCGAGCGCAAGGCCGCCCGCGAGCAGGCCGCGCAGCCGCCGGTGACCGAGCCCGCCGCGCCCGTGGTGGAGGAGGCGGCCCCCGCGCCCGCCCCGGCGCCCGCGCCGGCCCCCGTCGCCCCCGGCAACGGGAACGGCAACGGCAACGGCAACGGCAACGGCAACGGCAACGGCCGGAAGTGACGCCCTCGGGGGGGGGGGGGGGGGGGGGGGGGGGGGGGGGGGGGGGGGCGGGGGGGCGGGGGGGGGGGGGGGGGGGGGGGGGGGGGCGG
>NZ_JBJGYX010000015.1:0-104842 GCF_054050195.1 Geodermatophilus sp. SYSU D00710 | reverse complement strand
GGGGGACTAACCAACTTTGACCATAATTAAAAACACCCCCCCCCGGGGGGGGCAAGCCCCCCCCCGCCGCCCGCCCGCCCCCCGGGGGGGGGGGCCGCCCGTCGGCGTCTCAGATGGGGAACTCGACGCCCTGCGCCAGCGGCAGCTCGCCGGAGAAGTTGATCGTGTTGGTGGCCCGGCGCATGTAGCCCTTCCACGCGTCGGAGCCGGACTCCCGGCCGCCGCCGGTGTGCTTCTCCCCGCCGAAGGCCCCGCCGATCTCCGCACCCGAGGTGCCGATGTTGACGTTGGCGATGCCGCAGTCGGAGCCGTCGGCGGCGAGGAACCGCTCCGCCTCGGCGTGGTCGGAGGTGAAGATCGTCGACGACAGCCCCTGCGGGACGTCGTTGTTGAGCGCGACGGCCTCCTCCAGCGTGCGGTAGGGCAGCACGTAGAGCACCGGGGCGAAGGTCTCCTGCCGCACGATGTCGGTCTGGCCGGGCATGCGGACCAGCGCCGGCTCGACGTACCAGGCGTCGGGCGCCTCGTCGGCCAGCCGCCGGCCACCGCCGACGACGACCTCGCCGCCCTGCTGGCGTGCGGCCTCCAGGGCGTCCTGCATGCCCTTGTAGGCGGCGTCGTGGATCAGCGGGCCGACGAGCGTGCCGGCCTCCAGGGGCGAGCCGATCGGCAGGTTCCGGTAGGCGGCGGCGACCCGCTCGACCAGGGCGTCGACGACGTCGACGTGCGCGATGACCCGGCGCATCGTGGTGCAGCGCTGGCCGGCGGTGCCGGCGGCGGAGAAGACGACGCCGCGGGTGGTGAGGTCGAGGTCGGCCGAGGGGGTGACGATGGCGGCGTTGTTGCCACCGAGCTCGAGCAGCGACCGGCCGAAGCGGTCGGCCACCCGCGGGCCCACCGCGCGGCCCATGCGGGTGGAGCCGGTGGCGCTCAGCAGCGCGATGCCGGGCGAGTCGACCAGCGCCTCGCCGACGTCGGCGCCGCCGATCAGCACCTGGCTCAGGCCCTCCGGCGCACCGGTCTCGGCGATCGCCCGGTCCAGCAGCGCGGCCGAGGCCAGCGCCGACAGCGGGGCGAGCTCCGAGGGCTTCCACACGACCGGGTCGCCGCAGACCAGCGCGATCGCGGTGTTCCACGACCAGACCGCGACCGGGAAGTTGAACGCGCTGATGACGCCGACGACGCCCAGCGGGTGCCAGGTCTCCATGAGCCGGTGGCCGGGCCGCTCGGAGCTGATCGTCTTCCCGTAGAGCTGCCGGGACAGGCCCACGGCGAACTCGCAGATGTCGATCATCTCCTGGACCTCGCCGGCCGCCTCGGAGGTGATCTTCCCGACCTCGATGCTCACCAGGGTGGCGAGGTCGGCCTTGTGCTCGCGCAGCAGCTCGCCGAGGCGGCGCACGAGCGCGCCGCGCACCGGCGCGGGGACGGTGCGCCACTCACGGAACGCCTCCCCGGCCCGCGCGACGGCGGTCTCGACGTCGGCCGCGGTCTGCCGCCGCACCGACAGCAGCCGCTCCCCGTTGACCGGGGAGGTCACCGGGTGGTCCCCGGCGACGGCGTCGAGGTCGACCCCGCAGCGGCGGGCGGCGTCCTCGGCCAGTCGGCGGAGCTCCTCGGCGGTGGGCAGGCTGGTCACGGTTCTCCTCTGTGCTGGTGGTTCAGACGACGTTGAGCTCGGGGCGGGCCCCCGCTCCCCGGAAGCGTGCCGCACCCAGTCCGGACACGTCGACGAGGGTCTCCCGGCCCAGGTACAGGTCGCGCACCACCTCGCCGACGGCCGGCCCCATGAGGAAGCCGTGCCCGGAGAAGCCGGTGGCGTAGAGGAACCCCTCGACCTCGTCGGCGCGGCCGATGAGCGCGTTGTGGTCCGGCGTCATCTCGTACAGCCCGGCCCAGCCGCTGGCGACGCCGACGCCGGCCAGCGCGGGGGCCCGCCGCTCGATCGCCTCGCCCAGCCGGGGCAACCAGGCGTCGGAGCGGGTGAGCCGGAAGCCGGGGGTCTCGTCGGGGTCGGACATGCCCATGAGCAGGCCCCGGCCCTCCCGGTGGAAGTAGAAGGAGGTGTCGAAGTCGATCGTGAACGGCGTGTGCGGGTCGAGGCCCGGCACCGGCTCGGTGACCAGCACCTGCCGGCGCAGCGGGCTGACCGGCAGGTCCACCCCGGCCCAGGCCCCCACCTCGGCCGACCAGGCGCCCGCGGCGCAGACGACGGTGTCGGTGCGGACGGTCCCCGCGGGGGTGTGCACGGCGGTGACCCGGCCGTCGGTGACGTCGATGCCGGTGGCCGCGCAGTTGGGCAGCAGCGTGGCGCCGGCGCGGCGGGCGGCCGACGCGTAGCCGAGCACCACCGACTCGGGCGTGCAGTGCCCGTCGGTGGGCGACCAGGCGGCGGCCAGCAGCCCGTCCGGGGAGATGAGCGGCGAGAGCCGCCGGGCCTCGGCGACGTCGATCATGCGGCTGGGGACGCCGAGGTCGTTCTGCAGCGCGACGGCGGCCTCGAAGGCGGCGACGGCCTCGGGCGTGGACAGCAGGAACAGGTAGCCGACCTCGGCGAAGTCGATGTCCTGCCCGAAGCGCGCCGGGAAGTCGCGGAAGGTCTCCAGGCTGCGCGCGCCGAGGGTGATGTTGACCGGGTCGGAGAACATCGCCCGCACGCCGCCGGCCGCCCGGCTGGTCGAGCCCGCGCCGAAGGCGTCCCGGTCGACCAGGACGACGTCGCGCACCCCGGCCCGGGCCAGCTCGTAGGCCGTGGCCAGCCCCATGACGCCTCCGCCGACGACGACCACGCGGGCCGACGGCGGGAGCTGGCGGGACGGTGCGGTCATCGAGGTCCTCCGGGTCGCGGGGCAGGACCCCCCATCCTGGGCGAGGACCCCGCCCGGCACCATCCCCCGCGCCGGGCTCAGCCCCCGAACGCCGCGACGACCTCGCCGGTCGTGCAGCGGTGGGACAGCAGGCTGTAGTCCAGGCTCACCAGCGACCGCTGCGCCGCCTCCTCGTCGACCACGCCGCAGGCGTCGTCCACGACGACGGGCAGGAAGCCGAGGTCGGCGGCGTGCCGGGCGGTGGGCTCGATGCCGATCTCCAGCACCGCCCCGACGAGCACCAGGGTGGTGACGCCGCGGTCGCGCAGCACCGCCTCCAGCGGCGTGCCGACCAGCGCCGACATGCCGAGCTTGTCGAACACCGGCTCGCCGTCGGCCGGGGCGAGCTCCGGGGTGATGCCGGTGTGCTCGGCGCCGGGCGGGAACGCCGAGCGCACCGCGTCGGCCCGGTCGACCCGCTGCCAGGCCATGGCGGTGCGCAGGGCGGCCACGCCCAGGTGCGAGGGCGGCAGCGACACGTGCCGCACGTAGAGGACGGGGACGCCGGCGGCCCGGGCGGCGTCCAGCACCCGGCGGATCCGCTGCACCAGCCCGTCGCGGTCGCGGACGTGGCGCAGGATGCCCACCTGCGCGTCGTAGACCACGACGGCCGCGGCCGCCGGGCGGCACATCTCGGCGACGGTCTCGGGCACTTCCAGGCCGAAGGCACGCTGCACGGCAGGAGCCTCCCAGCCGCAGGCCGCCGTCACCAGACGCGGCGTGCGGTCCTCACCGCGGCCCGCCGGGGACCGGGCGCCGGTCGTACTCGTGCCGGGCCCGCTCGACGTCGGCGCGGTGCCGGACCGCCCAGCCGGTCAGCGCGTCCAGCGGCCCGGCGAGCTCGCGGCCGAGGTGGGTGAGCGCGTACTCCACCGACGGCGGCGCGGTCGGGTAGACCGTGCGCGAGACCAGCCCGTCGCGCTCGAGCAGCCGCAGCGTGCGGGTGAGCATCCGCCGGGACACCCCCTCGACCCCGCGCAGCAGCTCGGAGAAGCGGGCCGGCCCCTGCTGCAGGCGCACGACCAGCAGCACCGACCACTTGTCGCCGACCCGGTCGAGGACGTCGCGCACCGGGCAGGGGTCGGCCGCCCGCCGCGACGTCGCCGGCGCGGTCACACCCGTGTTCCCAGGCGTCACGGACGTGCCTCCTTGTGGCCGCCGACCGGGCCATCGACGATGACCTGGTTCCCGATCGTAACCAGCGAGGAGACAGCATGGACCTCACCGGACGCACGGTCCTCGCCTTCGGCACCGCGGGTTCGCAGAGCGCCGCCCTGCCCGCGGCGCTGCGGCGGGCCGGCGCCGTCCCGCGGCGCGCGACGACGGACCCCGACCGGGCGGCCGGGTGGGCCGCCGCCGGCGAGGACGCGGTCGTCGCCGACCTGACCGACACCGCCTCGGTGCTCGCCGCCGCCGACGGCGCGGCCGCGGTCGCGGCCCACCTGCCGCTCCGGGTCGGGCCGGGCATGCCCGCGGTGGCCGCGTCGCTGGCGGCCCTGCGCCGGACCGGGCTGCCGGTGGCGGTCAACACCGGCACCCCGGTCCCTCCCCCGGGTGCGCCGGACCCCTACGGCGCCCGGCTCCTGGCCGAGGGGCTGCTCGACGCCGGCGTCGCGGTGCTCACGCCGACCGCCTACCTCGAGAACCACGCGGCGCCCTGGGCCCTGGACGCCCTGCGCGGAGGCCGGCTGGTGTACCCGCGCCCGGCCGGCGACCGGCTCGCCTGGATCGCCTCGCACGACGTGGCGGCCGCGCTCGCCGTGACCCTCGTGCACGACGTCACCGGCGAGCTGCTCCCGCTGGCCGGGCCGGAGGTGCTCACCTTCGACGAGCTCGCCACCGAGATCGGCCGGGGCCTCGGCCGGGAGGTCGTCTTCACCCGGGTGACGCCCCAGGAGTACGGCGACCTGCTCCGCCCGGTGCTCGGCGACGAGGCGGCCGCCGGGGTGGCCGGCGCCTACGGGGCGATGCCGGAGGAGCCGAACCCGCTGATGGCCCCGGACGCGGCACCGCACTGGGCCCGCCTCGGGCTGTCCCCCACGCCGGCGGCGGTGTGGGCGCGGGCGGTGCTCGCCCCGCTGCTCTGACCGGCCGCGCCGCCGTGCCGGGGCGCCCCGTCGTCGCACTGCCCGGGTTCCTCGTGCACTGCCGGTGCTGCAGCACGCTACCGATGCGGACGGACGTACGCATCGGTGTGTACGCTCGTCCGCATGACCTCGGTGTCCGCCGCGGACGACACCCGGACGATGCGGGAGCGGATGCTCGCGGGCGACCTCGTGACCATCGGCGAGAACACGGTCGTCGGCGCGGGCTCCGTGGTCACGCGCGACCTACCGGCCGACGTCGTGGCCGTCGGCGACCCCGCCCGGGTGGTCCGGACCCTGGAGCGCGGATGAGCGCCGCCCCGGCGCCCGCCCGGCGACCGCGCCGGCACGACCCCGGACGCCGCGAGCGGCTGGTGGCCACCGCGCTGGACGTCATCGCCGACGTCGGCGTCACCGGCGCCACGCACCGGGCCATCGCCCGCGCGGCCGACGTGCCGCTGGGGTCGCTGACCTACCACTTCTCCTCGCTCGACGAGCTGCACGCCGCCGCGTTCACCCGGCACGTCGACGAGGTCGCGCCGCGCTTCGACGAGCGGATGCGCGGCGCCGCTGACCGCGCCGGGGCGATCGAGGCGCTGGTCGGCCACCTCACCGGTGACCTGCTCGGCTCCGGCCGTGACTTCGTGCTCGCCGTCGAGCTGTACGTGGCCGCCGCCCGCCGGCCGGCGCTGCGCGCGGTGACGCAGGACTGGATGCAGCGCAGCCGGCGCAGCCTGGAGCGGCACTTCGACCCCGTGACCGCGCGGGAGCTCGACGCCCTGGTCGAGGGGCTGATACTGCACAGCGCCCTCTCGACCGACCCGATGGACCACGACCAGATCCGCGCGGCCGTCCACCGCTTCGCGCGCTGACCCCTCCCCTTCGACCAGGACAGGACCCCGTGTCGGACACCCTCCCGGCGACCGTCCCCGCGCGCCTGCGCGCCGCCCGGGCCGCGGTCGCGGCCTGCTTCTTCACCAACGCCGTCCTCTACGCCAACCTCGTGCCCCGGCTGCCCGAGGTGAAGGACCGGCTCGACCTGACCAATGCCACCCTCGGCACCGCGCTCGCCGCGCTGCCCCTCGGCGCCCTGGTCTCCGCCCTGGCCTCGGCCGCGCTCATGCGCCGGTTCGGCTCGGCGCGGGTGGCCTCGTGGGGACTGGTCGTGCTGGCCGCCGCCGTCTGGGCCGCCGCCGTGGCGCCGTCGTGGTGGCTGCTCGCGGCGGCGCTGTTCGTGGCCGGTGCGCTCGACGCCGTCGTCGACGTCGCGCAGAACGCCCACGGGCTGCGGGTGCAGCGCGGCTACGACCGGTCGATCCTCAACGCCTTCCACGGTCTCTGGAGCATCGGCGCGGTCGCCGGCGGGCTTCTCGGCTCGGCCGCGGCCGGGCTGCGGATCCCGCTGGGGGTGCACCTGGGCGTCGTCGCGGTGGTGTTCGCCGGGGTGTCCCTGGCCGCCTACCGCCGCATGCTGCCCGGCCCGGACCACGAGGACACCGCGGCCGGTGCCGGCCCGCAGCAGGTCACCCGGGGCTCCGTGCGCGCCGCACTGCCCGCGCTGGCGGCGCTCGGCGTCCTCGCCACGGCCGGCGCGTTCGTGGAGGACGCCGGGGCGTCCTGGGCGGCGCTGTACCTGCGCGGCGAGATCGGCGTGGGCGCGGCCACCGCGGGCCTGGGGTTCGTCGCCCTGCAGGGGGCGATGACGGTGGGCCGGCTCACCGGCGACCGCGTCGTCGACCGGTTCGGCCAGCGCCGGGTGGCCCGGGTCGGTGGCGCGCTCATCGCGGTCGGCATGGGGCTGGCCCTCGCGCTGCCGTCGCTGGGCACCACGCTCGTCGGGTTCACCCTGGCCGGCCTGGGCGTGGCGACCCTCGTCCCCGCGGTCTACGCGGCTGCCGACGACCTGCCGGGCCTGCGCCACGGCGTCGGCCTGACCGCGGTGAACTGGCTGCTGCGGGTCGGGTTCCTCGCCTCCCCGCCGCTGATCGGCGCGGTCGCCGACGCCACCAGCCTGCGCGTGGCGCTGACCGCGGTCGTCGTCGCCGGCGTCGTCACGCTGGTGCTCGGCCGGGTGCTGCCCCGGACGGTGACCCGGTCGGCCTGAGCTCGGCCGACCGCGGTGCACGGGCGGCACGTCCTGGACACCGCGTCTTCACCCGCCCGACGCCCGCCGCGCCGGGCCGCTCCCCACGGTGCCGCCATGGACGCAGCGCACGGGTCCGGCCTGCGCGAGCGGCGGCTCGCCGAGGTCGACGGGCTGCTCACCGCTCGCGACGGCGCCGTCGACGGTCCCACGGGACACGGCCTGTCGACCCTGTGGACGCGGCTGCGGCACGTCCACGCGCGGTGCGAGAGCGTGGACGCGGCGGCCTGGGCCGGCTACGTCACCGACCTCGACCGCGGCATCGACGCGCTGCACGCCGGGGTGGCGAGGGCGGCGCAGCAGCCGGTCGCCGGGCCGACCGTCGACGACGTCCTCCTGGCCCGCACGGCGGAACTCGAGCTGCGGGCCGGGCGGGTCACCGTCGACGCCGGTCCGGACCGTCCCGGGGTGCGCGCGGCCCTGGCCGACGCCGAGGTCGCCCTCGCCGGGTACCGGGAGGAGCTGCGCTCGGCGGGCCCCCCGTCGCGGCCCGGGCTGGAGACGGCGATGGACCGGCTGCGGCGCGCCGGCTCCGCGGTGCCCGCGCCCGCCCGGCCGGTGGAACCGGCTCCCTGAACCCCGCCGCGCTGCCGACCCCCTGCCGGTTCCTCCCGCGCTCTGCCGGCGCGATCGCGCCCGCAGAGCCCGCAACCAGCCGGCAGTCCGTGCTCAGCCGTGGACGAGGGCGCGCACCGCCGCGAGGACCCGCTCGTGCGCGGCCGCGAGCCGGTCCCGGTCCCGCCAGGTCGCGGCCAGGCCGACCGCGGCGACGCGTCCGGTCGCCAGGACCCGGCCGACGGCCCCGAGGACCTCGTCGAGCGCCGGGCCGCCGGGCGCGGGGAAGATCAGGTCCGGCAGGTCCCCGGGGTCGCACACGTCGAGGTCGACGTGCAGGTACAGCTCCCCGTCGGGGAGGTCCGCGGCGGTGAGGCCGGGCACCTGGCGGCGCCGCACGCCGGCGTCCTCGAGCAGGTCGTGCTCCGGCGGGTCGGTGTCGCGGGCGTCGACGAGCACCACGCGCGAGGGCGGGGTCGGGCGCAGCCCGAGCGCGTCGGGGAGCGTGGGGGTCCCGACCCCCGCGGCCAGTGCCAGCGGCATGCCGCCCAGGTAGCCCGAGGTCGTCGTGGCCTCGGTGTGGAAGTCGGCGTGCGCGTCGAACCAGACGATCCCGACGTCCCGGCCGGCCCGCTGCAGGCCCGCGAGCACCCCCAGGCTCGTGGTGCAGTCGCCGGAGACGACCAGCGCCGGGGCCCGGGCTCCGGCCACCTCCCGGGCGACCTGCTCGTAGAGGACCGCCATGCGCTGCCACGGCGTTCCGGAGGGCAGGTCGGCGGTGAGCTCGCGGTCGACGGGGAAGCCGGTGGTCCGTCCGGGCAGCCGCTCGTCGAGGTGGTAGGGCACCACGAACGTCGTCATGCCGGGATCCTCTCTCCCGGCTCCCGACGCGCGGTCTCAGTCCCGGCGCCGGCCGGTGATGATCTGCCGCAGTCGCTCCACCGGCAGCTTGGGCTGCCGGTACTCGTCGAGCAGGCCGTTGGCCTCCTGCATCGTGTCGGTGAGCTGGGTGTAGCAGAACCCGGCCAGCACGGGTGAGGCGTGGACGGCGGACAGCAGGTCCTCCAGCCGCCGGGCGAAGTCCTCGGCGTCCTCGGCGGTGGAGTAGCCCCAGGTGCGCTCCGCGGGCACCTCGTGGGGCGGCACGGGGGTGTACCGCACGCCGCCGAACTCGGTGAGCATCAGCGGCTGCTCCCGGTCGACGGCCCCCGGCAGCAGCACGCGACGCCCCGCGGGCCAGAAGTCCTCGAGCGCCGTGAGCAGGTCCGCCGACCCGTACCGCTCGGCGAGGACCGCCCCGGTGTCGGCGTAGTCGTGCACCGTCCACAGGTCGCTGTCGGTGTGCTCCCAGCCGTCGTTGCTCACCACCGGCCGGCTCGGGTCCACCGCCCGGGTCAGGGCGGCGAGCGCGACGGTGTAGGCCTGCTGTGCCGGATCGGTGGCGACGTCGTGCACGCCCCAGCTCTCGTTCATCGGCACCCACGTGACGATGCAGGGATGGCTGACGTCCCGGTGCACCACGTCCAGCCACTCCGCGGTGAGCCGCCGCACGGCCTCCGGGGAGAAGGCGAAGGCGTTGGCCGTCTCGCCCCACACGAGGACGCCGAGCCGGTCGCACCAGTACAGGAAACGGGGGTCCTCGACCTTCTGGTGCACCCGCACGGCGTTGAAGCCGAGCTCCTTGACCAGCTCGACCTCGCGGCACAGCGCCCCCGCGTCCGGTGCGGTCAGGTGGGACTCGGGCCAGTACCCCTGCCCCAGCACCGAGCGCACGTAGTACGGCAGGCCGTTGAGCAGGAAGGCCCGCCCTCCCACGGCGGCGGTGCGCAGCCCCAGGTAGCTGGCGACCTCGTCGAGCACCTCGCCGTCCCCGTCACCGGCGAGCACCCGCACGACGGCGTCGACGAGCCGGGGCGTCTCCGGCGACCAGGTCATGTCCTGGCGGGCCTGCCCGTTCTGCAGCGCGGGCACGGCCACGGTGGTGCGGGTGCGCTGCTCCGCCACGCGCACGCGGTGCTCGGCCAGCAGCTGCCCGTCCAGCTCCAGCCGCACCGCCACCGTGACCGGTTCGGCCGGTGTCTCGCGGAGCGTGATGCCCAGGTGCACCGCGGCGCCGGCGACGTCCGGGGTCCAGGCCAGGTGCTCGACGGAGACCGCCGGGAGGACCTCGCCCCACACCGGCTGCCAGATGCCGCTGGTCCGGGAGTACCAGATGCTGTGCGGCTCGTCGAGCCAGTCCTGCTTGCCCCGGGGCTGCGTCACGTCGCGCGGGTCGTCCTCCGCCCGCACGACCAGCACGTGCTCGGCATCGGCGTCACCGGCCGCGAGCAGTGCGGTGACGTCGAAGGAGAACGGCGTCTGGCCGCCCTCGTGCTCACCGAGCAGCCGGCCGTCCAGCCACACGCGCGCGGTGTAGTCGACCGCGGCGAACCGGAGCACGACGCGGTGTCCCCGCTCGCGCACCGCGTCGGCTCCCGCGACGTCGGCCAGCCGCAGGCTCCGCCGGTACCAGACCACCGGGTGCGGGCGGGGGTCGGCGACCCCCGACGCCTCGGACTCCGGCGGGTAGGGCACCGTGACGTCGCGGTCGAAGACGGCGCGGTCGCCGAGGTCGGTCAGCTCCGCCCAGCCCCCGGCGCCCCCGGCGCGGTCGTCGTCGAAGGCCAGCTGCCACGTCCCGCAGAGGTCCGTCCACTCCTCACGCAGCAGCTGCGGGCGCGGATGCGTGCCGTCCTGCTGGGTGGCGCGTGCGGGCATGGTCACTCCTCGGGTTCGGGGTCGACGAGCGGGTCCCGGGGTCCGGGGGCGGGCTCGCCGCGGATGACCGGGTCGGTGGGCGATGGACACGCCGCTGCCGTCGATGCTGTCAGGTGCGAGACCGCGCCGGGCACCGGCGGGTCCGTCCCGGAGCCGTCGTCCACCGCGCACGGCCGGCCGGACACCTGTCGGAACGGACCCCGTGGCGGCTCCCGGAAAGGGCTCACCAGCAGCGATGCCATCGAACGGGACTCGCTCACCGCAATTCCGGAAATGCGTTTCGGTCACGAATCCCGCACGGTGGAATACCTCGGGTTGCCGTTGATCAGAAAGCCGTGCAACAGTCCTCGGGTCCGGCATTCCCGGCTACGACTGGACATACCTCGATGAGCGGTTTCTCGCGTCGCCAGTTCCTCGCCGCCGGGGGCAGCGTCTCGCTGGCCGTCGCGATGTCGGGGTGCGCGTCACCGATCGCCTCCAGCCTCACCGGGGCGCAGCCGAGGACGGCCGACGTCATCTTCTGGCACCTGTTCGGCGGCGGTGACGGCGAGAACATGGCCACCATGCTGGACACCTACCGCGAGTCGTCCGGCACGTCGGTCGAGTCCGCGCTGCTCTCCTGGGGCAACCCCTTCTACACCAAGCTCGCGCTGTCGACGTCGAGCGGACGCCCGCCCGACGTGACCGTCGCGCACCTGTCCCGGGTGCCCCTCCTGGCGCAGGCCGGACTGCTCGAGCCCGTCGCGGACCAGTTCGCCGCCGTGGGGATCACCGAGGACAGGTTCACGCCGGCCGCCTGGGAGAAGGCCACGGTGGACGGCACCACGTACGCGGTACCGCTCGACACCCACCCGTTCGTCCTCTACTACAACACCGAACTGGCGGGGCAGGCCGGCCTGCTCGACGAGTCCGGCGAGAACCTCAGGCCCATGAGGAACAGCGACGACTTCGTCGCCGCCCTGCAGGCGATGAAGGACTCGACCGGCAACGAGTACGCGGCGGTCGCGTCGATCACGGTGGACCCCTCGACCTGCTGGCGCCTCTTCCTGATGACCTACTCCGGTCTGGCCGGGCCGATCGTCGAGGACCTGGGCACCAGGGTCACGATCGACAGCGCCGCGATGGAGGAGTCGTTCGCCTTCCTGCAGAGCCTCACCGGGGACCTGGGACTGATGCCACGCACCGCCACGTCGACGACGTCGTCGACCCTCTTCAGCAACGGCGAGGTCGGTTTCCTGTTCGACGGTGTCTGGCAGATCCCGACGTACCGGGACGTCGAGGGCCTCGACTTCAACGTCGTGCCCTTCCCCGCGCTCCTCGGTCCCGAGCCGGTCGCCTACGCGGACTCGCACGCACTGGTCATCCCGGCGAGTCCCGGACGCTCCGACGAGCGGACGGCGGACGCCGTGCGCTTCGTCCAGGGCCTGCTGGACCAGAGCTCGACCTGGGCGGACGGCGGGCACGTCCCCGCCTGGCTACCGGTGCAGGAGAGCGAGGAGTTCCTCGAGCTCCAGCCGCAGAGCAACTACACGGAGGCGGCCTTCAACGCGGTCTACGACCCGGAGGGTTGGTACACCGGAGCGGGCTCGGACTTCCAGACCGCCATGGGCTCCGTCGTCGCCAGCGTGCTGACCGGTGCCACCGACCCCGCGGCCGGTGTCGACGCCATGACCAGCAGCCTGCAGACGTTCTCCACCGCCCGGCCACCCGTGTAGTTCGGAGACCGACATGACCGCCACCGCTCTCCCCGCGCCCAGGTCAGGGGTCGAGGTCAGCCACCGCGCCGCGACCGCGGGGAAGCCCCCGCGTCCGGAGAACCGGGCGGGCTGGCTGTTCGCCACCCCGTTCCTGGCCCTCTACCTCGCCTTCCTCATCGGCCCGGTGGTCATCGGCCTGGTGATCAGCCTGTTCAACACCACGACGGTGAGAGCCGGCATCGGCAGCTGGGTCGGCTTCTCGAACTACGCCGACGTCCTGACCAACGCCGACTTCTGGGCGTCGATGTGGCACTCGGCGCTGTTCACGCTGCTGACCACACCGATCCTGGTGCTGCTGCCGCTGCTGTTCGCCGTCCTCGTCTCGCGCCTGGCCCGCGGCCAGGCGTTCTACCGGCTGGCCTTCTTCGCCCCGTACGTCGTGCCCTCGGCCGCGGTCTGCCTCATCTTCGCGTTCATGTACACGCCCGAGACCGGGCTCATCACCAACGCCTTCGGCTGGTTCGGGCTCACCGCCCCCGACTTCTTCGGCAGCACCTCGGGTGCCTGGTTCGCCGTCGTCCTGCTCACCGTGTGGTGGACGTTCGGCTTCAACTTCATCCTCTACACCGCGGCCATCCAGGAGATCTCGGAGGAGGTCTACGAGGCGGCGACGCTCGACGGCGCCGGGCCGTGGCAGCAGATCCGGATGATCACCGTCCCCCTGCTGCGCCCGACCATCGGCCTCGTGCTGATCCTGCAGGTCCTGTCGTCGCTGAAGGTGTTCGACCAGATCTACATCCTGCTGAACGGCGGCCCGAACTACACGACGCGCCCGGTCATCCAGTACATCTTCGACACCGGCTTCTCCGCCTACCGGGGCGGCTACGCGGCCGCCGCGACGATGGTCTACTTCGTGGTCCTGGTCGTCGTCAGCGTCGGCTGGTTCCTGGTCCGGCGGCGCAACACCTCCGTGAACGCCTGAGGGGAGCCCGACGATGTCGACGGCGATGGCCGCGCCCGCGGCCGACACCGAGAGTCCCGGCACGAGGCGCTCGCGCCGGCGGGGCGAGCAGGACCAGGGCACGAAGCTGTTCAACCGGCTCACCGCCACGTGCGTGACGCTCTTCGCCCTGATCTGGCTGGTCCCGTTCCTGTGGGCGCTGATCACGTCGCTGCGGCCCAACGAGGAGATCGCCGCGAACCCCACGAACCCGTGGGGGAGCAGCTGGAACCTCGACGCGTACAGCTACGCGTGGGAGTCGAGCCCCATCGGCTGGTGGTACGTCAACAGCTTCATCATCTCCACCCTCACGGTCGTCTTCACCGTGGTGGTCTGCTCGATGGCCGCCTTCGCCCTGGTCAACCTGAACTTCCGCGGGAAGTACGTGGTGTTCGGGCTGATCCTGGCCGGCCTGATGGTGCCCGTGGAGGCGCTCGTCCTGCCGCAGTTCCTCGAGTTCCGGGCCCTCGGCCTGCTCGGGACCTACTGGGCGGTCATCCTGCCCTCGGTCGCCCTCCCCGTGGCCCTCTTCGTCTTCCACTCGTTCATCAAGGCCATCCCGGTGGCCCTCATCGAGGCCGCCCGGCTCGACGGTGCCAGCTGGTGGCGGATCTACTCCCGGATCGCCATGCCGCTGTCCCGGCCGGCGATCTCGGCGGTGGCGATCCTGACGTTCATCACGTCCTGGAACGCCTTCCTCTGGCCGCTGCTGGTCCTCACGCAGACCAAGTCGCAGACGATCCCGGTCGGGCTCAGCAGCCTGGTCGGCGGCTCCGCGATCCAGTACGCCGAGACCATGGCCTCCGCCGTCCTCGGCATCCTGCCCCTGCTCGCCGTCTTCCTGGTCCTCCAGCGCCAGATCGCGCAGGGGGTCGCGAACACCGGCATCAAGTAGCGCGGGAGCAGCGTCCCCTGCGGGGACCACCCGGTCTACGCGCGGTCCCCGGTCGGGCCGCCACCGGTCAGGGGTCGTTCCCACCGCCACACGGGACCGACCTCCGGGTCCTCGAGCCGGGCGACCCGCTCGAACCCGAGCCGGGCCAGGACGGCCGTCGAGGCGCTCTCCTCGGCCAGCGTGTGCGCCCGGGCCCGCGACGCCCCGTGCGCCGCGGCGGAGGCCAGCCAGAGCCGCACCGCCGCGGTGGCGTGGCCGCGGCCGCGGTGGCCGGGAGCCACGCTGTAGCCGACCTCGACCACGCCGTCGGAGGGCGGTCCGGTGAACCCGCCGAGCCCGACGACGACGCGGTGCACCGGGTCGACGAGCAGGTGGCTGGACCACTCGGGCGGCACGCCCGAGCGGAGCGCCTCGACCGTCGCCGGGAGCGCCTCGGGGAAGACGAGCCAGCCCTCCGCGAGGTCGAGCCCCGAGCGCGCGCGGAACGCGTCGGCCGACTCCAGCAGCGCCTCCGCGTCCTCGAGCGTCAGGGGTCGCACCTCGGTCGCCGTGGTGTGCACGGTCCCCTCCGGCCGGTGACCGGGTCAGGTCGCCGCCGCCCCGGCGGGGGCCAGCACCGCCGTCGCGGCGATCTCGATCAGCTGCTCGGGGAGGGCCAGCTCCACCACGCCGAAGGCGTTGCTGGCGGGGCGGTGGTCGCCGAAGTACCGCTTGCACACGGCCATCGCCGGCGCGAAGTTCGCCCGCAGGCCCACCAGGAAGACGTTCATCTCCACGATGTCGGTGCGCTGGGCGCCGAACCGGCCCAGGACGGCGTCGAGGTTGGCCAGGGTCACCTCGGTCTGGCCCTCGACGTCGCCCTCGTGGAGGAACGTCCCGTCCGCGTCGTGTGACAGCTGCCCCGAGACGTACAGCCGGTCGCCGGCCCGCACGGCCTGCGAGTAGTTGGCCAGGTCCTCCCAGGGGACGCCGAAGCCGAAGGTCTCGAACCTGCCCATGTCTGCCTCCTCGTGGTGTCGGCCGGTCAGCTCCGGTAGCGGCCCTCGAACCGGGCTCCACGGTCGAGCACGGTGAACCGGGTGGACCGGCCCCGTCGGCGTCCACGACCTGGGTCGCCCCGTCGGCGACGACCAGCTCTCCCGCCGCCAGGGACTCCGGGCAGGTCAGCTCCGCTGCTCGGGGATCCGGGGCGTGCGCAGCGACCGGAAGCCGTCCCGGAGCTCGTCGACGAACAGGTACGGCTGCTCCCAGGCCGCGAAGTGCCCGCCCTTCTCGACCTGGCGGTAGTGGACCAGGCCGGGGTAGGCGCTCTCGGTCCAGCTGCGCGGGGCCTGGTACTGCTCGCCCGGGAACACGCTGACGGCGACGGGGACGGTGACGCCCTTCGCGTCGAAGAACCCGCCGCGGTACTCCCAGTACAGCCGGGAGGCCGAGACCCCGGTGTTGGTCAGCCAGTACAGCGTCACGTTGTCGAGGACCTCGTCGCGGGTCAGCTCGCCGGTGTCGCTCGTCGTGCGCTCCAGCGCCGCGAGCACGGCCGCGGCCGGCTGCCCGTCGGCGTCGTTGTGGTCGAGGAGCCAGGCGGCCAGGCCGACCGGCGAGTCGGCGATGCCGTACAGCGTCTGCGGGCGCGCGGCCATGTAGCGGGCGTACTCGACCTGCCCGAACGTCCGGACGAGCTGCGCGTAGGCGCGCCGCTCCTCCTCCGACAGCCCGTCCGGCGGCGGCGCGCCGGCCAGCGCGGCCGCGTTGACGTCGGCCGGCACGGTGGCCGGCATGTTGGTGTGGATGCCGAGCAGTCCCTCGGGTGCCTGCAGCCCCAGCTGGTCGACGACGAAGGCGCCCCAGTCCCCGCCCTGCGCGACGTACCGGTCGTAGCCCAGCCGGCCCATCAGCTCGGCCCAGGCCCGGGCCATCCGCTCGGGCCCCCAGCCCGGGCCGGTCGGCTTGCCGGAGAACCCGTAGCCGGGCATCGACGGGACGACCACGTGGAAGGCGTCCGCGGCGTCCCCGCCGTGCGCCGTCGGGTCGACCAGCGGCTCGATGATCTTCAGCTGCTCGACGACCGACCCGGGCCAGCCGTGGTTGACCACCAGCGGCAGGGCGTCCTCGTGCCGCGAGCGCACGTGCAGGAAGTGGATGTCGAGCCCGTCGATCCCGGTGACGAACTGCGGCAGCGCGTTGAGGCGCGCCTCGCAGCGGCGCCAGTCGTAGTCGGTCGCCCAGTGCCGCGCCAGCTCCTGCATCGTCGCCAGCGGCACTCCCTGGGAGGTGTCCGGGACCGTCTCGCGGTCCGGCCAAACGGTCTGCTCGACCCGCCGGCGCAGCTCGGCGAGCGCGGCGTCGGGGACCTCGATCCGGAACGGGCGGATCGCACCCTCCTCCTGGGCGGCTGCCGGCGTCGCGGGGACGGTCGACCGGGACATGGGTGCCTCCTGGTGGTCCGGGCGGAGCGGGGCTCGCCGTCGACCCTGCGCCGCCCCGGCCGGCGCTCGCGCCAGGGAGACCCCCGGGTCCTCCCGCCCGGGACCTCAGGCGTCGACGGCGCCGTACAGGCCGGCCGAGGCGCTCCGGCCGGTGACGACCAGGTCGGCCACCACGCCGGAGGCGACCCAGGCCTGCACGTGGCCCGTGCCGTTGTAACCGCCCAGCGCCAGCACCCGGCCGTCCGTGCCCGGCACCGGCCCGCACCGGGGCATCGGGTCGTCGGCGAAGCCCACGACGCCGGCCCACCGGTGCGTCACCTCCGCGCGCACCCCGAGCTCCTCGACCAGCCACCGGTCGAGCCGGGCCTGCACCGGCCCGGAGACCTCGGCGCGGTCGGTCCAGCTCGCCGCCCCGTCGAGGTCGGAGAAGCCCCCGAGGGCGATCCGCCCGTCCGCCGTCTGGTGCACGTACTCGTGGCCGTAGCGGGAGTAGACCGGGGACGGGAGCACCGTCCGCCCGAGCGGTGCCGTGGCGAGCATGTTGAGCCGCCGCGGCCGGACCGCCGCCGCCGACGGCACCAGCGCCGCCAGGTCGCCGTCCACGGCCACGACGGCGCGGTCGCACCGCACGGCACCGGACGCGGTCCGCACGCGGACGCCGTCGCCGTCGACGGCGGGCGGCCCGACCACCGGTGACCGCTCGAACACCCGCGCCCCGCGGGCCTCGAGGGCGTCGGCCAGCGCCCGCAGCCACCGGACCGGGTGCACCGACCCGTCGTTCGGCAGGTACAGCCCGGCCCGCTCCGGCCGGGCGAGCGGCCCGGGCAGGTCGTCGCCGGCCACCAGCTCTCCCGGGAAGCCGTCCTCGGCGAGCGCCGCGGCGTGCCGCCGGACGTCGTCGGCCTCGGTGCCGTCGACGGCGAGCCGCAGCATCCCGTCGAGCCGGAAGTGCCGGCGGGCGCCGACGGCCTCGGCCACCTCGAGCATCTCCCGCTGGGCGTCCAGCGTCGCCCGGTGGACGGCGACCGCCCGCTCGCGACCCCACAGGGCGCGGGTGTCGTGGTACATCGGCGCGGCGCCGGCGATGAAGAAGCCGCCGTTGCGGCCGCTCGCGCCGGAGGCCACCGCGGACCGCTCCAGCACGACGACCGACAGCCCGGCGTCGAGCAGCCGCCGGGCGGTGGCCAGCCCGCCCACGCCGGCGCCGACCACGCACACGTCCGCGTGCGTCTCGCCCTCCAGCGCGGGCCGCGGGCGGGCGGGCTCGTCCTGCCACAGCGGGACCGAGCTGCTGCTCATGCGGATCCACCTCTCGTGTGCTCTGCCGCCCGACGGCGGTCCCGTCCGGCACCGCCACCCTGCACACCGCCGTCGTCCCGGATCGCGCCGGGGTGCGCCGACCGGTAGGACGGGGGCGGGACGCCGGGCCCCGGCGTCCGTCCCGTTCCCGGACGACGCAGGTGAGGACCCCCCGTGAGTGCCCCGACCCTCGACACCGCCCCGTGGACGGTCCGCGAGCCGCGGGTGGACCCCGGGACGCTCGACGTCGCCGAGTCCGTCTTCAGCCTGTGCAACGGCTTCCTCGGGGTCCGGGGGACGCTCGACGAGGTCGAGCCCTTCGGCATGCGCGGCACCTACCTGTCCGGGGTCTACGAGACCCACCCGCTGTCCTATCCCGAGGGCGGCTACGGGCACCCCGAGGAGGGGCAGGCCATGCTCACCGTCGCCGACGGCACGCCGCTGCGCCTGCTGGTCGACGGGGTCCCGCTGGACGTGCGCGAGGTCCCGCCGCAGGTCCACGAGCGCACCCTCGACCTGCGCGCCGGGACGCTCGACCGCCGCGTGCACTGGACGTCGCCGTCGGGCCCGACGGTGGAGGTGTCCTCACGGCGGCTGGTCTCCCTGGCCGAGCGGTCGGTCCTCGCCGTCCGGTACGAGGTCCGCGTCCTGGACGGGTCGGCGCACGTGGTCGTGCGGTCCGAGCTCGCCGCCGGCGAGGTGACCCCGGCGGGCGTGGACAACGACGACCCCCGCGTGGCGGAGGCCCTGGACGAGGCCTTCGAGCCGCGGGCGCAGATCGGCAGCGAGACCGGCGGCGCGCTCGTGGAGCGGACCCGCCGGTCGGGCATCACGGTGGCGGCCGCGGTCGGGCACGAGGTCGACGGCGGGCGGGTCGGCACCCACGTCGACGAGCAGCACGTCGTCACCACGGTCGCGGCCGACCTGTCCCCCGGGGAGCGCCTCACGGTGGTCAAGGTCGTCGGCTACGGCTGGTCGCGTGACGCGGGGTCCGACTCCGTCCTGGGCCAGGCGTCGGCCGCGGTGAGCTCCGCGCTCGACCTCGGGTGGGACGGCCTGCTCGCCGCGCAGCGGACCGTGCTCGACGAGCTGTGGGCCACCGCGGACGTCGAGGTCGACGGCGACGCCGAGCTGCAGCAGGCGCTGCGCTACGCCGTCTTCCAGCTGTTCTGCTCCGCCGCCTGCATCTCCGGTGCCCCCGTCGGCGCCAAGGGGCTGACCGGCGTCGGGTACAGCGGCCACACCTTCTGGGACGTCGAGGGGTTCGTCCTGCCCGCCCTGTCGCTGCTGCGCCCGGACGCGGCCGCCCGCCTGCTGCGGTGGCGCGCCGACACGATCGGCCCCGCCCGCGACCGTGCCCGCACGCTGGGGCTGGCGGGGGCGTGCTTCGCGTGGCGCACCATCAGCGGGCCCGAGACCTCGGCGTACTGGCCCGCCAGCACGGCGGCGATGCACGTCAACGCCGACATCTCCCGCGCCTTCTGGCTGCACCAGAACGTCACCGGCCGCGACCTCGACTCCGTCGGCGGCCTGCAGGTGCTGGTCGAGACGGCGCGGGCGTGGGCGTCGGTGGGCCACGAGGACGCGGACGGCGCCTGGCACCTGTTCGGCATGACCGGGCCGGACGAGTACACGGGCGTCGTCGACGACAACGTCTTCACCAACCTCATGGCCCGGCGCAACCTCCGGTGGGCCGCCGACGCGTGCGAGCGGCTGCCCGAGCGCGCATCGGAGCTGGGCGTGGACCACGCCGAGACCACCGCCTGGCGGGCCGCGGCCGACGCCGTGCACGTCCCGTGGGACGAGCGGCTGGGCGTGCACCCGAGCAACGAGGACTTCACCACCTACCGGGAGTGGCCCTTCGAGGACGAGCGCGACCGCTACCCGGTGCAGGAGCACCACCACTACGCCGACTTCTACCGCCGGCAGGTGCTCAAGCAGGCCGACCTCGTCCAGGCGCTGTGGTGGTGCCGCGACGAGTTCACCGACGAGGAGGTGGCGCGCGACCTCGAGTACTACGAGGCGCGCACCGTCCGGGACTCCTCGCTGTCGGCCGCCGTGCAGGCGGTCGTGTGCGCGCAGGCCCAGCACCCCGACCTCGCGCTGCGCTACCTGCGGGAGGCCGCCCTGGTCGACCTGCGCAACCTCACCGGCGGCACCGCCGACGGCCTGCACATGGCCTCGGTGGCCGGCACCTGGCTGGCCCTCGTCGCCGGCCTGGGTGGCCTGCGGGAGGACCACGAGGACCTCGAGCTGGCGCCGCTGCTGCCGTCCGCGCTCTCGCGCACCGCCTACCGCGTCACCTGGCGAGACCGGCTGCTCCGCGTCGAGACGACCCGGGAGGGCACCACGGTCACGCTCGAGCGCGGCGAGCAGCCGGTGACCGTCGTCGTCGACGGCGCCCGTCACCGGGTGGCGCCCGGCGAGCCGGTGCGCGTGCCGCTGCGCGCCCCCACCCCGCTGCTCGCCGAGCCGCGGCAGCCGGCCGGTCGCGAACCGCTCAGCTGACTGATGCCCGGACCCGCGCTCTGCCGGCTGCTTCCGGGCACTGCGGGCGCGATCGGGCCGGCAGAGCAGGGAACGAGCCGGCAGAGCCCGCTCAGCGGGCCGGCTGCACGAAGCGCGTCAGGTCCGCCAGCAGGGCCGGCCGGCGGCGGGCGCGCCACATCGCCACCAGCCCGGCCACCACCGGGGGGTCGAACGGGCGGGTCACCAGGCGCCGCCCGTCGAGGTCCGGCGGGTCGTCGCCCACGCACAGGGTGAAGCCGCCGAGGTCCTCGACGGCGTCGAGCATCGCCGCCTGGGCGTCGTCCAGGACGGGCACGTGCGTGACCTGCGGCAACCGTCCGCGGGGGTCGGGAAAGCAGGACAGGAAGAAGTCGTAGAACGGCCGGGTCTCGAGGCTGGGCGAGTAGACGACCAGGCACCGGCCGGACAGCTCCCGCCGGGAGAGCCGGTCGCCCGCGGCCAGCGGGTCGTCGGCGCGGACCACCCCGTGCAGGACGACGGGGACGAACGGCGCGGACTCCAGCGAGTCGGCGCCCGGCGGCGGGGCGGTCCAGCCCACGGCCAGGTCGAGACGGTCGTCGAGCAGGTCGCGGACGACGTCGTCCTGCTGCTGGAGGTGCAACCGGAGCTCGACGTCGGCCCGGGTCGCGCCGAACAGCCGCACCCGCCGGACCACCGCCTGGGGACAGTCGATGTCGACGCCGACCCGCAGCGGCGTCCGGACCTCCGCCGCGCGCCGGGCCTCCCGGACCGCCAGGTGGGCCGTGGCGACCGACTCGCGGGCCCCGGTGAGGAACGCCTGGCCGGCCGCGGTCAGCCGGACGTGGCGGGTGTCCCGCTCGAACAGCGCCACGCCGAGCTGGCGTTCCAGCCGGCGGATCTGCTGCGACAGCCCGGACTGCGTGACGTGCAGCCGGGACGCCGCGCGCCCGAAGTGCAGCTCCTCGGCCAGGGCGACGAAGGGCGCCAGCAGACGGAGGTCCAGCTCGCCCACGGCGCCTGCGTACATCCATGACGGCCCGTCATCAAGACCGGGGGCAACCGTCATCACCGACGCCTTCCCCACCGCCCGTCGCGCCCGGGACGCTCTGGGTGCCCCGCACCCCCGTCACGAACGAGAGGACCGACCCGTGGAACTGGGCAGGCTCCGCGTCAACCAGCTCAGTGCGGCCGGCTGGGAGTGGTACCAGCAGTACCTGGCCGCGCTGGACGCCTACGACCTCGAGCGCTACTCGTCCTTCCTGTCCCCGGACGTCTCGATCCAGTTCAACAACGACGAGCCGATGGTCGGCCGCGAGGTCGCGGCCAAGGGCCTCGACCAGTTCTGGGGGTCGGTGACCGCGATGGGCTACACGCTGGTGCACGAGCCGCTCAACGTGTACGGCGACGACCACCGCTTCGTCCTCGAGGCCCTCAACCACTACGACGGCGCCGACGGCCGGCGGGTCACCGTCCGGGCCACCGCCTGGACCGACCGCGGGGACGACGGCGCGGTCACCTCCGTCCGCCTCTACCAGGACCTCTCCCCGCTGTACGGCACCGCCGGCTGAGCGTCGGCCGGTCCGGCCTACCGTCGGGAGGCCGGACCGACCCCGACGACGGAGGCCCCAGGTGACCAGCGACCCGGAGGGCACCGGCACGGCGCACGACTGGCTGGCGGGCGCCGCGGTCGACCCGGACGTGTTCGACCTGCGGCCGGACTACCGGGCGGTGCTGCTGACCGCCGACGGCCTCCGCGGCGGTCCCGGCGACGCGGTGAGCGAGCGGGTCCTGGCCGCCGCCGAGGACGACGCCCGGCGGCTGCTCGCCGGCCGGTCACCCGAGGAGCTGCCGCACCCGGCCGCCTGGCGGGCGGCCTACCGGGCCTTCGGCGCCCGGCCGCAGCGCACCCGCCCGAGCGTGGAGGCCCTGCTGCGCCGCCTCGACCGGGACGGCCTGCCGCGCATCGACCGGATCACCGACGTCTACAACGCCGTCTCCGTCTCCCACCTGCTGCCGATCGGCGGGGAGGACCGCGCCGCCTACGCCGGGCCGCCGCGGCTGGTCCGCGCCGAGGGCGACGAGGCGTTCGACACCACCGCGGGCGGTGCGCCGGTCGTCGAGCACCCGGAGGCCGGCGAGGTCGTCTGGCGCGACCACGCCGGCGTCACCTGCCGCCGCTGGAACTGGCGGCAGTGCACCCGCACCCGGATCACCACCGGCACGAGCAGCGCCGTCTTCGTCCTCGACGTCCTCGACCCGCTCACCGACGACGACGCCACCGCCGCGGCCGACGCGCTCACCGAGGCGCTGCTGGCGACCAGCCCGGACGCCACCGTGCACCGGCGGGTCCTCGCCGGCCCCGGGTGGGCCCGGGAGCGCTGACGACCGGCCCGGCGCCGGTGATCGGCGGCGCGGCGGCCTCGGCGATCCCCGCGGCGGCCAGCCGGCGCAGCGTCGCGGCGGACTCCTCGGCGTCGTGCAGGTAGGCGTGGAAGGAGGTCAGCCGTCCCCAGCGCAGTCGCAGGACGTGCGCGCCGCGGTTGGCGTAGGCGGAGCCGTGGCGCAGTGGGCCGGCGTTGGTCCACTCGACGCCGACGACGGTGTCCCAGGGGGGTCCCGAGCAGGCCATGGCCCCCACGTCGAAGCGCAGCCCCGGGAAGAGCCGGTGCAGTCGCTGCAGCCAGGCCCGCACCGCCTCGCGGTCGGTGCGCTCGCCACCGAGGGCGTGGTCGCCGGGGAAGGTGTGGTGCACGTCGGGAGCCATCTGGGCGACCAGGGCGTCGACCTGCCCGGTGGACAGCAGCGCGAAGGCGCGCCGGATCCGGCGCCGGACGACCGCGTGGTACACGGCGCTCACCGACGGCGGGCCAGCAGCCGGCGCACGGCCGCCTGCTTCCAGAGGAACAGCCCGCTCGCCGCGACCAGCGGGACGCCGGCGAGCACCAGGACCCACCGCAGCGCGGCGGTGGCCGCCAGCGAGGGCGGCAGATAGACGTGAGTCGCGAGCAGGCCCCCCACGACCAGGTGCAGCGCCCGGGCGGCCTGCCGCGTGCGGCGCGGGCCGGTCGGAGCGGGACGCCGGGTCGGAGCCGGCGGGGCGGGCGGGGCCGGAGCGGCGCTCATGGCATCTCCTGGGGTCGGGCCGGCCGAGGGTCCTCGGCGCACGGCCAGCCTGCGGCCGCGCCCCGCCGCGGGAGAAAGGGCTGCTGGACAGCGACTCGTGTCCGGCGCAGCATCAATCCCCGGCGCGGGAGGTGGTGCGGGACGGACGTCGAGCTGCGCCACCTGCGCTACGTCGTCGCGGTCGCCGACGACCTGTCGTTCACCCGCGCCGCCGCCCGGCTGCACGTCGACCAGCCGTCGCTGTCCCGCCAGATCCGGGCCGTCGAGCGGGCTCTGGGCGTGGACCTGTTCACGCGGACGACCCGCAGCGTGCGGCTCACCACGGCCGGCGAGGAGTTCGTGCGCTCGGCGCGGCAGGCGCTGGCCGAGGTCGACCGCGGGATGGAGGCCGCACGGCGCGCCGGCGGTGCGGACGGCGGCACGGTGCTGCGGCTGGGCTACCTGGTGCCGCTGCGGGACCAGATGATGATGCGCCTGGTCCGCGAGGTGGAGGCGGCCGTGCCGGCGCTGCGCCTGGGGCTGGCGCAGTACGACTACGCCACGCCCGACGCCGGCCTGGGCGCCGGCGACGTCGACCTGGGCATCGTGAACCTGCCGCTGAGCACCGCCGGGCTCGACAGCGAGCCGCTGCTGACCGAGCCGCGGGTGGTGGTCGTCGCCGCCGACCACCCGCTCGCGGCCCGCGATGCCGTCCGGCTGGCCGACCTCGAGGCGCAGCAGGACCTGCTGTGGGCCGTGCCGCCGGCGGGAGACCCGCTGTGGCGGGCGTACTGGGCGGCCGGTGACCACCGCGGCGGGCGGCTCCCGGAACGGCGGTGCGAGCCGCGAAACCCCGACGAGTACGCCCACCTCGTCGCCACCGGCCGCGCGTTCGGCCTCAACCTGCGTGCGGCGGCCGAGCCCTTCGCGGGGTACGGGATGGCCAGCGTGCCGGTCGTCGACCTCGACCCGGTCACCATCCACGTGGCCTGGCGCCGCCACGACCCGCCACCGCACCTCCCGGCGATCCGCACCGTCGTCCGGCGCCTGCGCACGGCCGGCGGCCGCTGACGGCTCACCCCCCGGCCCGCGGCGCGCGGACCACCGCCACCGGGCACGGCGAGTAGGCGATGCAGCGCAGGCTCACCGAGCCCAGCAGCAGACCCGACCAGGCGGTCCGGCCGCGTGACCCGACCACGAGCAGGTCGGCGGAGTCGGCCACCTCGGTGAGCACGTCCCACTCCACGCCCTCGAGGATCTCCGCCCGCAGCTGCACACCCGGGGCCTCGCCGTCCCACGCGTCGTGCACCGCCCAGCGCAGCGTGACGTCGGCCTGCTCCCGCAGCGTGGTCTCCGGCACCGCCCACGGCGGGCCGCCGTAGCCCGACACCGTGTCGGTCCAGGCGTGCACGACGTGCAGCTCCGCGCCGCGCAGCCGCGCCTCGGACGCGGCGAAGCGCGCCGCGGCCACCGACTCCGCGGAGCCATCGACCCCGACGAGCACCCGGCTCCCGGCGCCCTGCCGGGGCACGGCGCCGTGGGTGGACTCGTCGTCCCGGACGACGACGACCGGGCCCCGGGCGTGCTGGGCGCACTGCTGGCCGACCGAGCCCAGCAGCGCCCCGCGCAGGGGCCCCCGGCCGCGGGAGCCGACGACGAGCAGCCCGTCCTCGCCGGCGGCGTCGACCAGCTGCTGGACCGGGTGCCCGTGGCGCACCTCGGGGTGGACCGGGACGGCCTCGCTCCCGGTCGAGGCGGCGACCTCGGCGGCCTCCACCCCCATGCGGGACCGCACCTCCGCCTCGAGGTCGGCGACGTCCGGCCGGCCGAGGTCCCCGTCGTGGGCGTGCGGCGGCCGGTCCTGCGGCCAGACGGTGACCAGCCGGACCGCCGTGCCCTGCAGCCGCGCCTCCTGCAGGCCCCAGGCCAGGGCGGTGCGCGCGCCCGCCGACCCGTCGGTCCCCACCACGACCTCGCGCGGCCTCGTCGTGTCGTCCACGGTGCTCCCTCCCGCGTCCCGGTCCCGCTCCCCTACCCGCCGTCGACCCGGACCACCGGCAGCTGGGAGCATCGCCCGGGTGTGCACGGTGGTCGTGCGCTGGTCGGCGGGCCACCCGGTCCGCATCCTGGCGCTGCGCGACGAGCTGACGACCCGGGAGTTCGACGACCCGGGCCGGTGGTGGCCCGAGCTGCCCGACGTCGTCGGCGGGCGGGACCGCGTCGCCGGTGGCACCTGGGCCGCCACCGACGTCGGCACCGGCGTCACCGCGCTGGTGCTCAACCGGCCGCAGAAGCGGACCGCCGACGCGGGTGCCGCCAGCCGCGGCGTCCTCCCCCTGCTCGGGGTGGCCCACGGCGCGGACTGGCCCGCGCAGGTGCGCCTGGACGGGATGGCGAGCTTCCTGCTCGTCCTGGCGACCCCGGAGGGCCTCACCACCTGGGACTTCGACGGCGCGACGCTGACGACGACCGCGCACGGCGAGGGCACGACGATGATCACCTCGGGCGGCCCGGAGGACCGCAAGGCCGACCGCCACCAATCCGCGTTCGCCGCCGCCGAGGTCCCGGAGGGGTGGCGCGCGCTGGTCCGCAGCGCGCCGCCCCAGGACGACCCGGGCGCGCTGGTGGTCCGCCACGAGGAGGACGGGCTGGTCTTCGCGACCGTGTTCGGCGAGCTGATCGAGGCCCGCCCGGGCGCGCTGCGACTGGAGCACAGCCGGCGCCCCTGGATCCCCGAGCCCTGGCAGGCGCTCGTCCTCACCGCGCCCGGCCCCGGTGAGGACGCGCCGCTCGGTTCTTGACTCGTTCAAGAGAGGGCGGGAGGATCGGCGGCGTGCCGGACGCCGCAGACCTCGAACGCGCACTGCGCGCGGCGGGTCTGCGGGTCACCCGCCCGCGCCTGGCGGTGCTCGCCGCCGTCCACGCGCACCCGCACGTCGACACCGAGGCGCTGATCGGCGCCGCCCGCGCCCGCATGGGGGCGGTCTCGCACCAGGCGGTGTACGACGTGCTGCGCGTCCTGACCGACCGGGGCCTGGTGCGGCGCATCCAGCCGCAGGGCTCCGTCGCGCGCTACGAGGCGCGGGTCGGTGACAACCACCACCACCTGGTCTGCCGGTCCTGCGGCGCCATCACCGACGTCGACTGCGCCACCGGCGAGGCTCCGTGCCTCACCCCCTCCGGCGACGGGGGCTTCCTCGTCGACGAGGCCGAGGTCATCTACTGGGGCCGCTGCCGGTCCTGCGCGACGGCCCCGGCCACCTCTTCGCCATTCGACCGTTCCGCACCAGAGAGAGGCACACCGTGAAGGACGAGCGCAACAAGGTCGAGACCGAGAGCACCAGCGAGAGCGAGAACCCTGCGATCCCCTCGCCGACCCAGGTCACCAACCGGCGGCCGCAGAGCAACCGCGACTGGTGGCCCAACCAGGTCGACCTGTCGGTGCTGAACAAGCCCTCGAAGGACTCCGACCCGCTCGGCGAGGACTTCGACTACCGGGCGGCCGTCGCCGGGCTCGACGTCGAGGCGGTCAAGCGCGACCTCGTCGAGGTCATGCGCACCTCGCAGGACTGGTGGCCGGCCGACTGGGGCCACTACGGCCCGCTGTTCATCCGGATGTCCTGGCACGCGGCCGGCACCTACCGGATCGCCGACGGCCGGGGTGGCGGCGGGGAGGGCGGCCAGCGCTTCGCCCCGCTCAACAGCTGGCCGGACAACGCGAACCTCGACAAGGCCCGCCGCCTGCTGCTGCCGGTGAAGCAGAAGTACGGCCGCAAGCTCTCCTGGGCCGACCTGCTGGTGCTCGCCGGCAACGTCGCGCACGACGACATGGGCCTGCCGACCTTCGGCTTCGCCTTCGGCCGCGAGGACACCTGGCAGCCCAAGGAGACCTTCTGGGGACCCGAGGACACCTGGCTCGGCGACGAGCGCTACGCCGGCGACGCTCCCCTCGACCTCGACGAGGGCCCGCTCGCGAACGTGACCATGGGGCTCATCTACGTCAACCCCGAGGGTCCCAAGGGCCAGCCCGACCCGCTCGCCTCCGCGCACGACATCAAGGTGACCTTCCGCCGGATGGGCATGACCGACGAGGAGACCGTCGCCCTGATCGGTGGCGGCCACACCTTCGGCAAGACCCACGGCGCGGGCAACCCCGAGCTGGTCGGCCCGGAGCCCGAGGGCTGCCCGGTGCACGGCAACGGTCTCGGCTGGATCAGCCAGCACGGCACCGGCAAGGGCGCCGACACCATCACCAGCGGTCTCGAGGGCGCCTGGACCCCGACGCCGACCACCTGGGACAACTCCTACTGGGAGACGCTGTTCGGCTTCGACTGGGAGCTCGTCGAGAGCCCGGCCGGCGCCAAGCAGTGGCAGCCGAGCAACCCCGAGGCGCAGGAGCTCGTCCCCGACGCGCACATCGAGGGCAAGAAGAACCCGCCGATGATGTCCACGGCCGACATGGCGCTCAAGGTCGACCCCGAGCTGCGCGTGTACGCCGAGCGCTTCCGGAACGACCCGGAGTACTTCGCCGACCAGTACGCCCGGGCCTGGTTCAAGCTGCTGCACCGCGACATGGGCCCGAAGACCCGCTACCTCGGTCCCGACGTGCCCGCCGAGGACCTCATCTGGCAGGACCCGGTCCCCGCCGTCGACCACGAGCTGGTCGGCGAGGCGGAGATCACGGACCTCAAGCAGCGCCTGCTCTCCTCCGGCCTGACCGTGTCGCAGCTGGTGCACACCGCGTGGTCGGCCGCTGCCTCCTACCGCGGCACCGACAAGCGCGGCGGGGCCAACGGCGCCCGGCTCCGGCTCGAGCCGCAGATCGGCTGGGCGGTCAACGCGGGCGTCCGCGACGTCCTGCCGGTGCTCGAGCGGGTGAAGGAGGAGTTCGAGCAGCAGACCGGCACGCGGGTCTCGCTGGCCGACCTGATCGTCCTCGGCGGCTCCGCGGCGGTGGAGAAGGCCGCGGCCGACGCCGGCGTCGAGGTGACCGTGCCGTTCCACCCGGGCCGCACCGACGCCTCCCAGGAGCAGACCGACGTCGACAACTTCCGCTGGCTGGAGCCGCGGGCCGACGGCTTCCGCAACTGGATCGCGCCGGGCAGCAAGCTCCAGCCGGAGACGCTGCTGGTCGACCGCGCCTACATGCTCGAGCTGACCGCCAAGGAGATGACCCTCCTGGTCGGCGGCCTGCGGGTGCTCGGCGCCAACACCGGCGGCACGACGCACGGCGTCTTCACCGACCGGCCCGGCGTGCTGAGCCAGGACTTCTTCCGCAACCTGCTCGACCTGGGCATCTCGTGGCGCACCTCGGTCGACACCGAGGGCGTCTACGAGGGGCTGGACGCCGACGGGAACGTCGTGCGCACGGCCACCGCGGCCGACCTGGTCTTCAACTCGAACTCGATCCTGCGGGGCATCGTCGAGGTCTACTCGGCCGACGACGCCCAGGAGCAGTTCGTGCGGGACTTCGTCGCTGCCTGGGTGAAGGTGATGGAGCTCGACCGCTTCGACCTGCGGTAGGCACTCCCCCTCCGGATGCCCCGGCCCGCACCGCGCGGGCCGGGGCATCCGTGCGTCCGGGCTCCGGTCAGAGGCGGAGGAAGAGGTGGACCGAGACGGCGACGCCGAAGCAGACGATGGACACCCGCAGGGGCGTCGTCGGGATGCGGCCGGCGATGCGGGCGCCGAGGAAGCCGCCGGCCAGGCTGGCCGGCGCGGCGACCGCCACGACCCCCCAGTGGACGTCGCCGAAGACCGCGAAGACGACCAGGCTGACGGTGGCCGTGACCGCCGACAGCGCGGACTTCAGCGCGTTGGCCAGCCGCAGGCTGTGCAGCGCGAGCCCGAGCAGCCCGACGAGGACGACGCCCAGCGCGCCGCCGAAGTAGCCGCCGTAGACGGTGGCGAGGAACAGCAGCAGGTACAGCCAGGCCGGGTCCCGGCGGGCGGCCCGGTCCTCCCTGTGCCGGAGCCGCCGGTTGAGCAGCGGCTGGAGCGCGAGCAGCAGGCTGGCCAGCAGCACGAGGACCGGCACGACGACGTCGAACGCCTCCGACGGCGTCGTCAGCAGCAGCACGCTGCCGGCCGCCCCGCCGAGGAGCGCGACCAGCCCGAACCGGACCAGCCGGCGACGCTGGCCGGCGTACTCGCGGCGGAAGCCGGCCACCCCGCCGAGGTAGCCCGGCCACTGGACCACCGAGTTGGTCACGTTCGCCTCGACCGTGCCCAGGCCCAGCGCGACGAGGGTGGGGAACAGCACCAGCGACCCGCCGCCGGCGATCGAGTTGACGCCGCCCGCCAGCAGGGCCACCCCCGCGGCGACGAGGAGGTCGACAGCGGACACCGGCCGCGCCCCTACGGTCGCGCGGCCGGCGTCGGCTGCAGGAAGGCCAGCGCGGTGGCGGCGTAGAGCACCGCGGAGTCGAGCACCTCCTGCTCCTCCGCGTGGTCGTCCACCCCCGCGGAGAGGGTCGGCTGCGGCCCGTAGCAGATCGCGGGCACGCCCCGCGACCGCCACCGGCTGGCGTCGCTGGCCGGCAGCCGGACGGCGTACTCGGGCTCGGTGCCGCGGAGCCGGCGGACGGCGGTCGCGAAGTGCCGCACGAAGGGGGACCCGACGGCCGTCCCGTTGGCGTCCCAGCCCTTCGTGCGGCGCACGGTCGTCCCGGGGAGGTCGGCGAGCAGGTCGCGCACCAGGTCCTCCGCCTCGTCGGCGCCGAGGCCCGGGGGCAGCCGGAGGTCCACCTCGGCGGAGGCGGAGGTGGCGATCTGGCCGACGAACGTGCCGGCCTCGACGCGGCCGACGTTGACCGAGAGCAGGACACCGGGATCCCCCTCGCGCGCGACCTCGGCGAGGTCGGGCGGCGGGACCACCGCCCGCCCGGTGAGCGCGTCCAGCCGGCGGACGCACTCGGCGATCACGGCGGCGGCCGAGCGTCCCGGCTGCACGGCCGAGGAGTGGCCGCCCTCGGCGCGGGCGTCGACCCGCAGCCACAGCACGCCCTTCTCGGCGACGGCCACCCGCCGGAACCCGGGTCCCTCGCCGCACAGCAGCGCGTCCCCGAGCAGCGCGGGGTGGGTGCGGAGGAGGAACGCCGCGCCGTTGTCCCCGAACACGACCTCGTCGGCGACGGCGGTGAAGGTCACCCGGCCCGCCCACGCGTCGGCGGTGTCGCGCAGGGTGGCCAGCGCCCAGGACATGGCCGCGACCGCGCCCTTCATGTTGCCCATGCCCAGCCCGTAGAGCCGGCCGTCCCGGCGGGTCAGCTCGGCGACGGGCACGGTCCACTCGCCCAGGACGCCGGGCGGCATCGTGTCCAGGTGCACGTTGAGCACCAGGTGCGGCCCCGGGCGCCCGCTGTCGAGCTCGGCGACCACCGAGGGCATCGTGGGCTCGCAGGCCTCCGTGCGCGAGGCGATGCCGCGCCCGGCGAGCCAGGAGGCGACCACCGCGGCCACGGTGCGGGTGTCCCCCGGCGGGTTCACGCTCGGCGCGGCGACGAGGTCGGCGCAGTAGCCGACCAGGTCCTCCCGGTCCTCCTCGACGGCGGAGCGCAGGTCTTCGACGGCTGGCACGGGCACGGTTCCTCCGGGGTGGCGGGTCAGAGTGCGGCGGCGGTCGTGCCCCGCCGCCAGTCGGCGACGGCCGAGGTGCCGGCCGCGGGGGTCGCGGAGACGGCGACGACGGCGCCGAAGCGGTCGTCGCCCGGCCGCAGCGGGACGACGTCGTGGCCGCGAACGTGCAGGTCCGCGGCGGCGGGGTGGTCCTCCTCGACCAGCAGCGCGCCGTCCTCGCTCCGCCAGCGGGGCGCCGCCACCGCCTCGGCCAGGGGGACGCCGTCGTAGCGGCGGCGGGCGAGCACCTGCAGCAGGGTCTGCACCTGCCCGTCCGCGCCGGGCGTCGCCAGCCCGGTCACGCCGCCGGGCCCCACCTGCAGCGCGGGCGCGAGGGTGTGCACCGGGAGGGCCGACGGCCGCGGCCGGTTCGCGCCGCCGGTGAAGCCGCCGGCGCGGTTGTTCAGCGTGAACCCGAAGCGCGGCACGAAGGTGCCGGCACCGAAGTCGTCGAAGACGCTCACCAGCGAGCTCACGACCGTGCCGGCGGCGTCGACGGCGGCGACGCCCGCGGTGTGCAGGTACGCCCGGGGTCCGCCGCGGCGCGACGCGCGCGCCGCGTCGACGGTCACGTCGGCGGCCAGCACCGCCGCGGGGTCCGCGCACCCGTCCCGGTGGGCGAAGGCGGCCTGGGTGACCTCGACCAGGACGTGCTCGCGCGCCGGGCCGGCCAGCAGCGCGGCCGCGTCGGCCGGGAGCCGGCGCTCCACCGCGTCGAGGGCCAGCGCCAGCAGCACGCCCTGGCTCGACGGCGGCTGGACGTGCACCGTCCCGCCCTGCCAGGGGACCGACACCGGGTCGGCGACCCGGGTCCGGTGGGCGGCGAGGTCCTCCTCCCCGAGCCATCCGCCGTCGGCGCGCACCGCGGCCGCGACCACCGCGGCCACCTCGCCGCGGTAGAACGCCGGCGCACCGTGCGTCGCCAGCCGCTCGAGCAGCTCCGCCAGCTCCGGCTGGCGCCAGCGCGCCGGTCGCGCCAGCAGCGACCAGCCCGCGCCGCCGCCCCGCTCCAGCCGGGGCCGGTGGACCTCCGCGGCGCGGGCCAGGTCGTCGTCGACCGGCACGCCGTCGGCCGCCAGGGCCAGCGCCGGGGCGAGGACACGCCGCCACGGCAGGCGTCCCCAGCGCTCGTGCAGCCGCGCCCACCCGTCGACGATCCCGGGCACCGTGACGCTCGCCCCGCCCTGCGTGTGCAGGTCCCCGTCGGCGCCGGCCGCCGACCGTCCCGTGCCGTTGACCGCCCGCACCCGCCCGCCCGGCTCGGCGACCAGCGCCAGCACGTCGCCGCCGACCCCGCAGGCGTGCGGGGACGTCACGCACAGGACCGCCTGGGCGCAGACGGCGGCGTCGACCGCGCTGCCGCCGTCGGCGAGGGCGGTGAGCCCGGCCCCGGTGGCCAGCGGGTGGGCGGTGGCCACCGCGCCCGCGGTCCCCTCGGCGGCGGTGCGGCGGGCGGTCACGGCAGTGCCCACCAGGCCGCGGTGTCGGGTGCGCCCGGGATGCGCTCGCTGCTCAGCAGCAGCCGCGCGCCCTCGGGGTCGGGCAGCTGACCGGGGCCCAGGTTCACGACGCACAGCACGCCGCCCCGGCGCAGCGCGAGGACGTCGGCGCCGGCATCGACCCAGGCGACGTCGGGGCCGGCCGGCACCAGGTGGCGCCGGCGCAGGGCGAGCGCGTGGCGGTACAGCTCCAGCGTGCTGTCCTCGCGCCCGGTCTGCGCCTCGACCGAGCACTCCCCCCAGCCGGCCGGCACGGGCAGCCAGGGCGGCGCGCCGGGGCCGAAGCCGTACGACGGTCCCGAGCGGGACCAGGGCAGCGGCACGCGGCAGCCGTCCCGGCCGCGGCGGGTGTGGCTGGAGCGCTCCCACACCGGGTCGCGCAGCGCGTCGTCGGGCAGGTCGACGTCGGGCAGTCCCAGCTCCTCGCCCTGGTACAGGTACGTCGAGCCGGGCAGCGCCAGCATCAGCAGCGCGGCGGCCCGCGCCCGCCGCAGGCCGGCCGCTCCCCCGCCGAAGCGGGTCACCGTGCGGGACACGTCGTGGTTGTTCAGGACCCAGGTCGCCGGCGCCCCGACCTGGCGCACGGCCGCCAGGGACCGGATCACCGCGGCGCGCAGGGCGTCCGCCGTCCAGGACGCCTGCAGGAAGGCGAAGTCGAAGACCTGGTGCAGCTCGTCGGGGCGGACGTAGCGGGCCATGGCCGCGGTGTCGGCCACCCAGGCCTCGCCGATCGCCGTGCGCTCCCCGGGGTACCCGTCGAGCACCCGCCGCCAGGCGCGGTACACCTCGTGGACGCCCGGCTGGTCCCACTGCGGGCCCTGGGGCAGGTAGAGCCCGGGCGGCTGCTCGGGCAGCTCCGGGGCGTCGGGGAGGGCCGGGTCCTTGACCAGGCCGTGGGCGACGTCGATGCGGAAGCCGTCGACCCCGCGGTCCAGCCAGAAGCGCAGGACCTCCTCGAAGTGCCGGCCGACGTCGGGGTGCGACCAGTCGAAGTCGGCCTGCTCGGGGGCGAACAGGTGCAGGTACCACTCCCCGTCGGGCAGCCGGGTCCACGCCGGCCCCCCGAAGTCCGACCGCCAGTTGTTGGGGGGCAGCTCGCCGGAGGTCCCCCGGCCGGGCCGGAAGACGTAGCGGGCCCGCGCGGGGCTCCCCGGAGCGGCCGCGCGCGCCTCGGCGAACCAGGGGTGCGCCACGGAGCTGTGGTTGGGCACGACGTCGACCAGCACCCGCAGCCCCAGCGCGTGCGCGTCCGCCACGAGGGCGTCGAGGTCGGCGAGGTCCCCGAACAGCGGGTCGACGTCGCGGTGGTCGGCGACGTCGTAGCCGCCGTCGGCCATCGGCGAGCGGTAGAAGGGCGTCAGCCAGACCGCGTCGACCCCCAGGCCGGCCAGGTACGGCAACCGGGCGCGGGCGCCGGGCAGGTCGCCGACCCCGTCGCCGTCGCCGTCGGCGAAGCCGCGGACGTAGACCTCGTAGACGACGGCGTCCCGCCACCAGGCCGTCGTCCCCTCCGTGCCGCTCATCCCGCCTCCCTCGCCTCTCGATCCCTCTTTGTATATCTTATCCGGAGGCCGTCCAGGGAGGTCGCCCATGGCCCGCACCCACGAGCTGCCGCCCTTCCTCGGGGTCCCGCAGCCGGTCGAGCTGGTCGCCCGGCTGCTCGAGGCCCGGCCGCATGCGGCGGGCCTGACCCTGCGCTGCGGCACCGACCGGCACGAACCCGAGCTGCAGGACTACTACGGCACGGTCGCCGAGGCCGTGTTCGCCGCCCCCGTCCCGGGCCGGGACGTGACGGTGCGGATCGACTTCTGGACGCCGCACGTCGTGCGCGTCCGGTACCTGCCCGACGGGATGCCCGCGGCCGAACCGCCCTCGCCCGTGCTCACCGGTCGGCCCGACGCCACGGTTCCCCTCGAGGTCCGCGAGGAGCCCGACCGGGTGGTCGTCCGCAGCGCCGCGGTCGAGCTGACCGTGGTCCGCGAGCCGTGGCGGCTGGAGCTGCGCGACCGCGCCGGGGCGCTGCTGTGGGCCACCAGGCCGGTGGACATCGCGAACCTGCGCCGGCCCGAGCGGCAGTGGAGCCCGGCCGAGCAGCGCTGGCTGTTCCTGCACCGGTACGCCTATCCCCTGGGTTCGGCGCGCGGCGGGGAGCGGACGGCCTTCGCCTCCTTCGACCTGCGCCACGACGAGCACGTGCACGGGTTCGGCGAGGGTTTCGGCCGCTTCGACAAGGTCGGCACCACCCAGCGGCTGTGGATCCAGGAGGCCTTCTCCAACGCCAGCCCCGCCGCCTACAAGCAGGTCCCCTGGTACTGGAGCAGCCGCGGCTACGGCCTGTTCGTGCACACCACCCAGCCCCTGGCCTTCCGGGTCGGCGACCTCGAGCACTCGGCGCTGTCGGTCGTCGTCGAGGACACCGCCGAGCTCGACCTGTTCGTCGTCGCGGCGCGGACCGCCCGGGAGGCGCTCCCCCGGTACACCGCGCTGACCGGCACACCCGCCGTCCCCCCGCGGTGGAGCCTGGGGCTCTGGATGTCGCGGATCACCTACTCCTCCCAGGAGGAGGTCGAGCGGGTCGCCCGGGAGCTGCGCGAGCACCGGATCCCGTGCGACGTCATCCACGTCGACACCGGCTGGTTCGCGAAGGACTACACCTGCGACCTGACGTTCTCCCCCGAGCGCTTCCCCGACCCGGCCGGCATGTGCGCCCGGCTGGCCGGGCAGGGCTTCAAGGTCTCGCTCTGGCAGTGGCCCAACTACAACGTCGCCTCCCCGCTGTTCGACGAGGGCGTCGAGGGCGGGTACCTGGCCCGGCGCAGCAGCGGCCACACCTACACCTACGCCGGCGGGTACGGGGAGGACGCCGGCTTCGTCGACTTCTCCAACCCGGACGCGGTCGCCTGGTACCAGGACAAGCTCGCGGCGCTGTTCGACGCCGGTGTGGCCGCGATCAAGGTCGACTACGGCGAGGGCGCCCCGCCGCAGGCCCGCTACGCCGACGCCTCCCCCACCGCGATGCGCAACCTCTACCCGCTGCTGTACCAGCGGGCGGTGTGGGACGCCTCGGTGGCCGCCCGCGGCGAGGGCGAGGCGGTGCTGTGGGCCCGGGCCGGCTGGGCGGGGTCCCAGCGGTACCCGGTGCACTGGTCCGGCGACGGGGTCGCGCGGTTCGAGGACCTCCCCTGCGTGCTGCGCGCGACGCTGTCGATGGGGATGTCGGGGTTCCCCTTCTACGCGCACGACATCGGCGGGTTCTCCGGCCTGCCCGACGGGGAGCTCTACGTCCGCTGGGCGCAGCTGGGCCTGTTGTCCTCCCACGCGCGGGCCCACGGGACGCCGCCGCGGGAACCGTGGGAGTTCGGCGCCGAGGTCGAGGCGGTGGTGCGCCGGTTCGTCGAGCTGCGCTACCGGCTGCTGCCCTACCTGTGGACCGAGTCGGTCGCCGCCGGCCGCACCAGCCTGCCGGTCGTGCGGCCGCTGCTGCTGGAGTTCCCCGAGGACCCGGTGTGCGCCGACGTCGACGACCAGTACCTGCTCGGCGACCGTCTCCTCGTCGCCCCGGTGCTGGAGCAGGGCGCCCGCTCCCGCCGCGTCTACCTGCCCCCGGGCACGTGGGTGGACCCGGCCACCGGCGAGGCGACCTCGGGCGGCGGCTTCCGGACCGTCGACGCGCCGCTGGACGTCGTCCCGATGTGGCTGCGCGGCGACACCGTCCTGCCGCTGGGCCCGGTGCGCCAGCACGTCGACGAGCCGGTCGACGGGCCGCTCACCCTGCTGCTGGCGGCGCCGTCGGCGGGCGGGGAGTACGAGGTGGACACCGGCGCGGGCCGGACGGTCGTGCGCCACCGGGCCGACGGCGACGGCGTGGAGGTGACCGTCGGACCGGTCGAGGGCCCCGTGGAGCTGACCGTGCTCGGCGCCGGACCGTTCACCCGCGTCACCGGGGCGGGCGTGCCGCGCGACGTCCCCGGCGGCGTCACCGTCTCCGTGGACGCCGCGGGGGGCGCGCGTGTGCTGCTCAGCCGCTGACCGGCCAGAGGACCGGGCAGATCCGCGGGTCGGTGTAGTCGGGCAGCCCGTCCACCGTGCGGACCAGCTCGTCGTTGCGGTGGTAGGGCAGCTCGCCGTCGGGGCCCCGCTCGGCGACGTGCCGGTTGTCCCCGGGCTGCAGGTGGACGGCGATCGAGCGGCGCGGGTCCGCGGTGCGGTTGGGGCCGCTGCCGTGCACCGTCCGGCAGTGGTGGAACGTGACGTCGCCGCGCCGCAGGTCGGGCACGACCACGCGGACCTCGTGGCCCGCGGCGGCCATGGCGGCCTGCTGGGCGGCCAGGTCGGACGCGAAGAAGTCCAGGCCCCGCTGCTCGGGCCACCGGTGGCTGCCGGGCACGAAGGACACCCCGCCCATCGCCCCGGTGCAGTCGTGGAAGGGCACCCAGCAGGTGAGCATCGCCTCGCTGGTGCACGCCTGCCAGTACTGGCGGTCGGTGTGCCAGCCGACGTTGCCCGTGTCGTCGCCGCGGCCGCCGGGCTTGTAGAGCAGCTGGTCGTGGAACAGCCGGATCACCGGGACACCGGCCAGGGCGGCGGCGAAGGCCCCGATGCCCGGCCACTGCACCAGCGTGGCCAGGTCGGTGACCATCCGGGAGGCGTAGTCGTTCTTGCGCAGCACGTCCCCGTGCACCGGGCTCCAGTCGGCGGAGTCGTGACGGGTCCGGCCGGGGAAGGGCGCGTCGAGGTCACCGGCGTAGAAGCGGGCCATGCCCCGCTCGGCGGCGTCGAGGACCTCGGCGGGCACCAGTCCGCGGACGACGAGGAAGCCGTCGCGGCGGTAGGCCGCGGTCTCCTCGGCGGTGGGCAGGCGGGCACCGGACACGGTGGTCGAGGTGGCTGAGGTGGTCATGGACCCGATCCTGGGCGGCGGGGAGGGGGCAGGTGTGCGGGATCGTCCGGCATCCGGGCCGGATGCTCCGGCGGGCCCGGCCGGCGCCTCCGGCTGGCGGCTGTGGCTGCCGCGCGGCACCGAGACCGGCCTGCACGCCGAGACCGACGGCGAGCCGAGCGGGCTGCTGCACGCCGGGGAGAACTGGGCCGGCGACCGCTTCGCCGTCGCCGACCACGAGCACCGCGGGTGGGAGCTGTTCCTGCAACTGCACGGCGCCTCGCGGTGGGAGGTGGGCGGGCACACCCTGCACCTCGCGCCGGGCTGGCTGGTCGCCGTCCCGCCGGGCACCCGGCACCGGACGGTGCCCCGCGCGCGCGGCGGCGGGCGCCACCACTTCGCCTACGCCGCCTTCGACGCCGACGTCGTCGGTCGCCGCCGTCCGGCACTGGCCGGCACCTGGCCGGCCCGCACCCTCTGGACGGCGCAGGGCGCGTCCCTCACCGCCCCCCTCCGCGCGTTGCTCCGGGAGGTCGCCGAGCACCGCAGCCACGGCGACGTCGCGCTCGAGGCCGCGCTGGACCTGGTGGTGGTGGAGGCGGCGCGCTGCCTGCTCGGCGGCGACCCGGCCCGGCCGCGCATGCCGCGCTCGCCGGTGGTCGCGCAGGCCCGCCGGCTGCTCGACGACACCTACGACCGTCCGTGGCGGCTGGACGAGCTCGCGGCGGCGTGCGCGGTGTCCCGGGCCCGACTCGCCGAGCTGTTCTCCGCCGAGGTCGGCCAGCCGCCCTACGCCTACCTCCTGGAGCGCCGCGTCGAGCGGGCCGCGGAGCTGCTGCGCACGACGACCCGCTCGGTGGCGGAGGTGGCCGCCGAGGTCGGCTTCTCCTCCCACGCCCAGCTCGGGCGCGCCTTCGGCCGCGTCACGGGGACCACGCCGCGGGAGTGGCGGCGCCGCTCCCGCGCGGGGTGAGGGGACCCGCCCCACCGACCCGTCGACCACCACGGAGGACCCGGTGCACGACCACGAGGCCACCCACCGCGGCCGACTCGGACGCGTCGTCGAGGAGCTGCTGCGGCCCAACCTGTACCGGGAGCGGCGCCCCCTGGCCGTGTCCGCGTGGCCCGCGCCCGGCGAGCCCGTGCCCTTCGCCGAGGCCCGCCGCCGGCGGTTCGAGCCCTTCCCCGTGGGCTCGGCGTGGGGACCGCCCTGGAGCACCGTCTGGTTCCACCTCACCGGGCAGGTGCCCGAGGCGTGGCGGTCGCTCGGCGACGCCGTGGAGGTCGTCGTCGACCTCGGCTTCCGTCCGGGGATGCCCGACGGGCAGGCGGAGGGACTGGCCCACCGGCCCGACGGCTCGGTGGTGAAGGCGGTGCAGCCCCGCAGCCGGCACCTGCCCGTCGACGACCTCGCCGGCGGCCGGGTCGACCTCTACGTCGAGGCGGCCGCCAACCCCGTGGTCACCGAGACCTGGTCGTGGCACCCGACGCCGTTCGGCGACCCGGCGACGGCCCCGTCCGAGCCGCTGTACGTCCTGCGCCAGGCCGACGTGGCGGTGCGCGCCGTCGAGGTCGCGGAGCTGCTGCACGACGTGGAGGTGCTGGCCGGCCTGGCCGACGAGCTCCCGGCCGACCTCCCGCGCCGGGCCGAGCTGCTGAGGGCCCTGGACCGGGCGGTGGACCGGCTCGACCCGGACGACGTGCCCGGGACGGCGGCCGACGCCCGGGCCGCGCTCGCCCCGGCGCTGGCCCGGCCGGCGCACGCGAGCGCCCACCGTGTCCTCGCCACCGGTCACGCCCACATCGACTCCGCCTGGCTGTGGCCGGTCCGGGAGACCGTCCGCAAGTGCGTGCGCACGTTCGCCAACGTGCTCGACCTCCTCGACCGGCACGAGGACCTGGTCTTCTCCTGCTCCTCGGCGCAGCAGTGGGCGTGGGTGCAGGAGCACGCGCCGGACCTGTGGGCGCGGATGGCCGCCCGGGCCGCCGAGGGCCGGTTCGTGCCGGTCGGCGGCATGTGGGTGGAGGCGGACACGAACATGCCGGGCTCGGAGGCGCTGGCCCGCCAGTTCGTGCTCGGCCGGCGGTACTTCCTGACCGAGCTCGGCATCGAGCCCGAGGACGTGTGGCTCCCGGACTCCTTCGGCTACAGCGCGGCCCTCCCGCAGGTCGCCACCGCCGCGGGCGCGCGCTGGTTCCTCACCCAGAAGCTGTCGTGGAACGACACCAACCGGCTGCCGCACTCGACGTTCCTCTGGGAGGGCGTCGACGGCACGCGGCTGTTCACCCACTGCCCGCCCGTGGACACCTACAGCTCCGAGCTGACCGCCGCCGAGCTCGCCCGCGCCCAGCGCCACTACCGGGAGGCCGGGCACGGCAGCACCTCGCTGGTGCCCTTCGGGCACGGCGACGGCGGGGGCGGGCCGACCCGGGAGATGCTCGCCCGGGCCCGGCGCACGGCCGACCTCGAGGGCTCACCCCGCGTGCGGCTGGGCACCGTCGCCGACTTCTTCACCGCGGCCGAGGCCGAGCTGCCCGCGCCGGCGGTCTGGTCCGGGGAGCTCTACCTGGAGACCCACCGGGGCGTCTACACGTCCCAGCTGCGGACCAAGCAGGGCAACCGCCGCAGCGAGCACCTGCTGCGCGCCGCGGAGCTGTGGGCGACCACGGCGACGGTGCGCGCCGGGGTCCCCTACCCCGCCCGCGAGCTGGCCGGGGCCTGGCGCACCGTCCTGCTCCAGCAGTTCCACGACGTCCTGCCGGGCAGCTCGATCGCCTGGGTGCACCGCGAGGCGGAGGCCGGGTACGCCCGCGTCCGCGCCACCCTGGAGGCGGTCGTCGAGCGGTCGCTGGCCGCGCTGGCCGGACCGGGCGACCTGCCGCTCACCGTCAACTCCGCGCCGGTGCCGCTCGCCGGTGTCCCGGCCCTGTCCGTGGCGGTCTCGGAGCCCGGCACCGCCGCGCCGGTCACCGCGGCGGAGCACCCCGGCGGCGGCTGGGTCCTCGACAACGGGGTCCTGCGGGTCGAGGTCGACGGGCGGGGACTGCTGACCTCCGTGGTCGACCTGGCGCTCGACCGGGAGGTGGTCCCGGCGGGCCGGGCCGCCGGGCTGCTGCGGCTGCACGACGACCGCCCGGCCCGGTACGAGGCCTGGGATGTCGACCGCAGCGTCGACCGGCGCGTCCGAGACCTGACGGCGGCCGACACGGTGGAGCTGACCGGGGCCGGCGACGGCGCCGCCGTGGTCGCGACCGTGCGGCGCACCGGCCGGAGCACCGTCCGGCAGGAGACCGTGCTCCGCGCCGGGGTCCGCGCGGTCGACCTGCACCTCGACGTCGACTGGCACGAGCGGCGCAGCCTGCTGACGCTGGAGTTCCCGGTCGACGTGCACGCGGAGCGGGCCGCCTCCGAGATCCAGTTCGGCCACGTGTACCGGCCGACGCACGAGAACACCTCCTGGGACGCCGCCCGGTTCGAGACCTGCGCCCACCGCTGGGTGCACGTCGGGGAGCCCGGCTTCGGGGTCGCCGTCGCCAACGACTCCACCTACGGCCACGCCGTCCGGCGCGAGCGGCCCGACCGCCGCGGGCCGGCGCCCACCGTCATCCGCCTGTCGCTGCTGCGCGCGCCGCGGTTCCCCGACCCGGACGCCGACCAGGGGCGACACCGGCTCACGGTGTCCCTGGTCTGCGGTACCGACCTGGCCGGCGCCCTGGCCGAGGGCCAGCGGCTCAACCAGCCGGTGCGGCACCTGACCGGCGCCCGGCCGGTGGCGCCCCTGGTCCGCGTCGAGGACCCGGGCGTGCTGGTCGAGGCGGTCAAAACGGCCGAGGACGGCTCCGGCGACGTCGTCGTCCGGCTCTACGAGGCACTCGGGCGGCGGACCCGGACCCGGCTCCTGCCCGGGTTCGGCTGCTCCGGGGTGGTGGAGACCGACCTGCTCGAGCGGGCGGTGCCGCCGCGCGCGGTCCGCTCATCCGCCGGGAACGCCGGTGGCGCGGTGGAGCTGGAGGTGCGGCCCTTCCAGATCGTCACGCTCCGGTTCACCGGGGTGACCGGGGACTGATCCGCCCTCACCCGCCGGGTTCCCGCCGGAACTCGCCGGTGGTCCGCCCGGTGGCCGACCGGAACCGCCGGGCGAGGTGGTGCTCGTCGCTGAACCCGAGGCTGGCGGCGATCTCGCGGTTGCTCAGCGACGTGCGGCGCAGCAGGTCCGCCGCGGCCTCGACCCGCCGCTGCGCCCGGTAGCGGGCCGGGGGGACCCCGGTCTCGGCCTGGAACCGCTTGCGCCACGACTCGTACCCCAGGCCCACCTCGGCGGCCACGTCCGGGAGCGACAGCGGCTCGGACAGGTCGGCCGCGAGCCGGGCGCGGGACCGGGCCAGCCACCCACCGGGGCCGCCGTCGGACGCGGGACCGGCCCGCCGGCCGGCGAGCTCGGCGAGCAGCCGCAGCACGTCGCAGACCTCGTCGTCGACCCCGGCGGCGCCCAGCGGGGGGCGCCGGGTGCGGAACCCGTCCAGCCGGGCCAGCCACCACCCGACCGGCGCGAGCCGGTGCACCGGGCTGCCCGCCCCCAGCAGCCCCTGCCGCAGGCAGAGGTCGAAGACCGGCCCCTCGAACACCAGGTGCACCTCGTCCCACCGCCCCGGCCCGGTGCACCCGTACCAGTGCGGGCGGCCGGGCAGCACCTCCACCAGGTCGCCGGGGACCAGCGGCAGGTCGTGCCCCCGGTCGCGGTACCGGCCGCCCCCGCCGAACACCAGCATCAGCGCGTACCCGTCGAAGCGGCGCAGGCCCGGCAGGGGGATCCCGCGCCCGCCCTCGATCCGGCCGGCGTTGCGCACCCTGCCCAGCCGCCCCGGGAGCGCGGCACGGTGGCTGACCTGCGCCCGTCCGGTGTCCACGCGCGGCCCCCTACCACCCGGTGCACGGGGCGCCACGGCGTTCCCGGCCGGTCGGCGGTGCCGTCCCTAGCGTCCCTCCCACGACGGCGACCGCCGCGTCCGCCCGCCGACCCGAGGAGTCGAGATGACCCTGCCCACCGCGCAGCTGCCCGACCTGAGCAGCCCCCACCCCTTCGACGACGACACCGCGGCCGCGTTCGCGCGGGACGGACACGTCCTGGTGCGCGGACTGGCCGCGCCCGGGGAGGTGGCCGCGTACCGGCAGGTGATCTCGGAGGCGACCCGCCGGCACGCCACCGAGACCCGGCCGCTCGCGGAGCGGGACACCTACGGCCGGGCGTTCCTGCAGGTGCCGAACCTGTGGCGGCAGGACGCCGGCGTGGCCCGGTTCGTCACCGCGGCGCGGTTCGCCGGGGTCGCCGCCCGGCTGCTCGGCGCCGGCGCGGTGCGGCTCTACCACGACCAGGCGCTGTACAAGGAGGCCGGCGGCGGCCGGACGCCGTGGCACCAGGACGCGCTGTACTGGCCGTTCGACACCGACCTGACCGTCACCATGTGGATGCCGCTGGTCGACGTCGCCGAGGACATGGGCGGGCTCTCCTTCGCCGGCGGCTCGCACCGCCGCCGCGCGCTCGGCGAGCACGTCATCTCCGACGCCTCCGACGACTTCTTCGCCGAGCTGCTGTCCCGGGGCGGGTACCCGGTGGTGGAGCACGGCCCGATGCGCGCCGGCGACGCGACCTTCCACCTCGGCTGGACGCTGCACCGCGCCCGCCCCAACACCAGCGCCGTGCTGCGCGAGGTGATGACGGTCATCTACGTGGCCGACGGGGTCCGGGTCGCCGAGCCGGCCAACCGGGACCAGGCCGCCGACCTGGCCACCTGGCTCCCGGGCCACGCTCCGGGGGACCCGGTCGGCGGTGAGCTCAACCCGCGGCTGCCGGCCTGACCGGTGCGCGCCGGTCAGCGCCGGCAGCCGCCCTCGCGGTCGGGGCGCACCTCCGCGGCGAAGAGGTCCTCGTAGCCCTTCCAGCGGTAGGGGTCGGTACCGGCCACCAGGACGACGTCCCGGTGGTCGGTCTTGCCCAGGTGCACGCCGGGCCGGTGGAACCACGGCAGCAGCGACTGCGCGCTCATGTAGTGGTGCACCAGGGCGCGGCGGGTCCCCCGGCGGGCCGTGTTGGGCAGCGACTTGTGCAGCAGGTACCCGTTGAACAGGACGACGTCGCCGGCGTCCACCTCCAGCGGCACCGCGTCCTCGTCCCGGTAGGGGAAGTCGAAGGCCTCGACGGTGCAGTCGTAGCGGGGGTCGTTGTGCTCGCGGTCGGGGTAGAGGACCCCGGCGCGGTGCGACCCGGGCAGCGCCCAGAGGCAGCCGTTGTCGATCCGGGCGTCGTCGAGGGCGATCCAGGCCGCGGTGAGCGACCGGTCCCGGGTGGGGATGAACAGCTCGTCCTGGTGCCAGGCCTGCCCGGGCTTGCCCTCCGACTTGAGGAAGAGCATCGACTGCATCGACTTGACGTCCGGGCCGATGACGCGGGTCAGCGCGTCCACCAGGACGGGGTGCGCCAGCGTGTCCCGGACCAGCGGCGAGGCCTTGTGCGGGAAGTGCAGGCACAGGTAGCGCCGCAGCACCTCGTCGTCGTCGAGGTCGTCGTCGAGGTCGTCGTCGAGGTCGTCGTCGAGGTCGTCGCCGCGGTCGTCGGCGGGGAGCCGGTCGGCGGCGCCGGCCGTCCCGGCAGGGCCGTCGGCGTCCCGCTCGGCCACGGTGTCGGGGTCGAAGTCCACCGTGCCCCAGTCGGCGCGGCACAGCCGGACCGCCTCGGCGTTGACGGCGGCGACCTCCTCGGGGGTGAACGCCCCGCGGAGGACGACGAAGCCGTCGCGGTGGTAGTCCTCGAGCCAGTCGGCCCGCGAGCCGGCGGTGGCGGTCCGGACGTGGGGAGTCGTCATCTCGGGGTCTCCTCGGGAACCGGGCGGGGTCAGGCGTCCGCGCGGGCGACCATGTTGAGGAACTTCCGGGTCCGCTCCTCGCGCGGGTTCTCCAGGACCTCCTCGGGGGTGCCCTCCTCGACGACGCGCCCGCCGTCCATGAACACGACCTTGTCGGCCACCTCGCGGGCGAAGCGGACCTCGTGGGTGACGACGATCATGGTCATCCCGGCGTCGGCCAGCCGCCGCATGACCGACAGCACCTCGCCCACCAGCTCCGGGTCCAGGGCGGAGGTCGGCTCGTCGAACAGCATCAGCCGCGGCGTGATCGCCAGCGCCCGGGCGATCGCCACCCGCTGCTGCTGGCCGCCGGAGAGCCGGTGCGGGAGGTGGTGGACGTGCCGGTCGAGACCGACGTCGGCGAGCAGCCCCAGTGCCGTCGCCCGGGCCGCCTCCGGCTTCTCGCCGAACACCTCGACCGGCGCGATGGTGACGTTGTCGATCACCGGCAGGTGGTCGAACAGGTTGAAGTGCTGGAACACGAAGCCGATCCGCGCCTTCGCCCGCGCCCGGTCCAGCCGGTCCGACGGCTTGAGCACGCCGTCGACCCGGCGGTAGCCGACGTGCTCGCCCTCCACGAGGATCTCGCCGCCGTCGACGGACTCGAGGTGGTTGACCAGGCGGAGGAACGTGCTCTTGCCCGACCCGCTCGGTCCCATGAGGACGACGACCTCGCCGCGCCGCACCGTGAGGTCGATGCCGCTGAGGATCTCCCGGTCGCCGTAGGACTTGCGGACGCCGCGGGCCGTGACGACCTCCTCGCTGCCGGCCTCGGCGAGACTCTGCTGGGCGATGACCGCGGTGACCCCCGCGTGCGCGCGGGCCTCGGCCACGGCCGCCCGGTCGGTGGCGGCGGCGTCGTTCGCGCCGACGGGGGCACCGGGACCGCCGGTGAGTGGAGCGTCCGGGCCGGTCCCGCCGTCCATCTCGCCGCCGCGGCGCCGGCCGCGGATCCCCAGCATCCGGGCCATCACGCCGTTGCGGTCGGTGACCTCCCGGTCGAGGGAGTACCGGCGCTCCAGCATGTTCTGGACGATGCTCAGCGCGGTCGTGATGAGCAGGTAGATCGCCGCCGCGGCACCGAAGATCGGGAAGAACTGGAACGTCTGCGACACGAAGGTCTGCGCGACGAGGGTCAGCTCCTCCACGGCGATGACCGAGGCGAGCGAGGTGGCCTTCAGCAGCGAGATGGTGTTGTTCCCGAGCGCCGGCACGATGGCCCGCAGCGCCTGGGGCAACACGACCCGGCGGAGGGTGAGCACCGGTCCCATTCCCAGCGAGTGCGCCGCGACGACCTGGCTCGGGCCGACCGACCGGATGCCGCCCCGGATGATCTCGCCGGCGAAGGCCGCCTCGTTCAGCGCGAAGCCGATGACCGCGGTCCAGAACGACGAGAGCGGCACCCCGACCGCCGGGAACATGACGTAGAAGAAGACCAGCTGCAGCAGCAGCGGCGTCCCCCGCATGAACCACACGTAGAAGGCGGCCGGCCAGCGCAGCCAGGCGTGCTTGGACTCGCGCATGAGCGCGAGCAGGAGCCCGAGCACGAGGGCCCCGGACATCGCCAGGGCGGCGATCTGGACGGCGACCCACGCGCCCTCCCAGAGGGCAGGCAGTCTCAGGTAGTACCAGAAGTCGGCCATGTCCGTCTCTCAGTCCGTTCGGTTCGGGCGGGCTCGGGGCTCCTGCTCGATCGGGAGGTCAGGCGACGATCTCCGGGTCGATGACGGCGTCGGCGGAGAAGCCCCACTCCTCGGCGATGGCAACGAGCTGGTCCTCCTCGTGCATCGCGACGAGGGCGTCGCGGATGCCGTTGAGCAGCTCTTCGTTCTCCTTGCCGACGCCGATGCCGAAGCGGAAGTCCGACACCAGGTCGAAGCCGACCTCCAGGCCGTCGAACTCATCGGCGAGGTAGGCGGCCACCCCGGTGTCGGTGAGGAAGACGTCGGCCCGCTGGTCGGTCAGGGCGCTCACCATCTGGTTGTTGGTGGTGAAGTCCAGCGTCTCGATGGCCGGCTCCCCGTTGGCGAGGCACTGCTCGTTCTGCTGCGCGGCCAGCTCCACCTCGACGGTGCCGACCACCTGGGCGACGGTCGTCCCGCAGAGGTCCTCGAGGCCCTCGATGCCCTCCGGGTTGCCCGCCTGGACCACCGCGGACTGCGAGGCGTTCATGTACGTCACGAACGAGACCTCCCGCGCCCGCTCCTCGGTGGCGTACATGCCCGAGGTGATCAGGTCGATGCGGTCGGACTGCAGCGCCGGGATCAGGCCGTTGAAGTCGGTCTTCTGGTAGGTGAACTCGAAGCCGAGGCACTGGGAGACCGCGCGCATCAGGTCCGGCTCCAGGCCGATCACCTCGTCGGGCTGCGCCTCGTCGACCAGGTTGTAGTAGTTCAGCCCCGGGGTCGAGCCGATGGTGAGGCTCTGCCCCTCCAGGTCCGGGTACTGCTCGCCGACGTCCTCGCACGAGCCCGCCGCCTCGTCGGCCACGCCCTCCTCGGCCTGGGCGGCGACCGCGTTCTGCCGTTCACCGCCGCTGCACCCGGTGGTGGCGAGCAGGCCCGCGACCGCGGTCAGGACGAAGATCCGGGTGTTCCTCATGGCTGTCTCCTCGGTCGGGGATCCGACGACGGGTGCTCAGGGGATGCGGGGTCCCGGTGAGACCGGGATCACACGTGCTATGTGATTCTTTATACGGTATTAGCTGTCTGTCAAGGGAACGCCGGAGTCCGCTGCAGCGGGCCGTCCCTGGTCCGTGGTCCGGCGGGCCCCGCGTCGCCCGCGCCCGCGCACCGGGGCGCGGGGCGGACGCCGGTCTCAGCGGTGCCCGCCGGGCGGGTGCTCCGCGACGCGGGTGACGACGGGGTCGTGTCCGCAGACGATCCGTGCGTCCGTGGCGGCCGCCAGCGCGGCGAGCCTGTCCATCGACGCCCGCGCCAGCTCGGGGGTGGAGCCGGTGGTGGAACCACACCCCCGCCGGTCGATCCAGTTCTGTGCGAGCTCCGCCGCATCGGACGGGAAGAGCCACGTGCCGGTCTGCGGGAGGTCGACCCGCAGCGACACGTGTCCGGGCGTGTGGCCCGGCGTGGACAGGGCCGTGACCCCGGGCGCGACCTCGGTGTCGCCGCTCAGGGGCACCCAGCCGTCCCCCACCGGAGCCCAGTCCGCGCGGTCGAAGCCCTCCTCGAACCGGGGTGCCCCGGAGCGGGCGAAGGCGATCTCGTCCTCGTGCAGCGCCACGGGGACGCCCGCGGCGGCGAGCAGCCCGATCCCTCCCGCGTGGTCCCAGTGGAGGTGGCTGATGACCGCCAGGCCGAGGTCGCCGACAGTGAGGCCCACGTCGGACAGCGCGGCCTTCAGCGGTTCGCCGTCCCTCCCCCACGTCCACCGCCCCGGCTCCGGATCGGCCGGGAAGACCGGGGGGACGACCCCGTCGTCCGGGGTGTCGCGGCCGCCCCGGTAGGTCTCGTCGACCCGGGCGTCGTCGTGGTTGGCCCGCCGCATGCCCGAGTCGAAGAGCACCCAGCCGGCGTCGGTCTCGACGAGGGCCCCGGTGATCGGCGCCCAGAAGAGCGTGTCCGGGTCTCCGGCGACCGACAGCGACTTGGGGATCAGCTCGGCACCGAAGGTGAGCACGAACAGCCGCCGCGCGCGGCCACCGGTCACCGGGTGTCCCCCACCCGGACGGACGGAGGGGTGGACGGCCGCGACGGGCCGTCCGCGTACGCCCGGCCCCCGGTCCGGGAGGCGCAGATGCGCACCAGCACCAGGTAGACGGCGGAGGAGACCAGCAGGCCGGGGATCCAGGACAGGTCCGCGTCGCCCAGTGCCGCGGCGGCCGGCCCCACGTACCACCCGTTCGCGACGAAGGGCACGGCCACCGCGACGCCCACTGCGTAGGCGACGAGGGCGGGGACGTTGAACCCCCCGTAGGTCCAGGTGGCCGCGTCGCGGTAGTAGCGGCCGCGCCGGTCGAAGAACCCGCGCACGTCGTACTCCCCGTGCCGGACGAGGTAGAAGTCGAGCAGGTTGATCGCGCCCCAGGGCACGAAGCCCAGCGTCAGGAAGGACAGGAAGTTGCCCACCTGCGCGTAGAAGTCCGCCGACGCCTGCAGCGCGAGGTAGGTCCCGAGCAGCAGCGTGGGCAGCAGCATGGCGATCCGCAGGCCGACCGACGGGCGGAAGGTCCGGAACGAGGAGGCCGCGGTGATCAGGTTCAGCATGCTGCCGTACAGGTTGAGGGAGTTGTTGCCCGCGATGGCGGCCGCGGTGACCACCAGGACGACGGCGGCCAGGGCGCCGCCCCCGAGGACCTCCCCGACCGCCTGGAAGGTGTCGTTGCCGACGACCTGGGAGGCGAGGAAGACACCCAGCAGCTCCGACCAGACCGCGGCGAGGACCGCGCCCCCGAAGGTCGCGGTGAACGCCGCGCGGGCCGGGGTGTCGACCGGCAGGTAGCGGGAGTAGTCCGAGACGTAGGGCGCGTAGGTCAGCAGGAACGTCGCGATGATCCCCAGGGCGCCGAAGAACGGGCCGGGGGCGAAGCCGGAGACGGTGAGGACGACCCCCTCCCGCGCGACGGTCACCGCGGTCACGATCGTGACGACGACGACGGCGGCGGCCAGGGGCCACATCGCCCACTTCGCGGTCAGGTGGATGGCCCGGTAGCCCAGCAGCGCCAGCAGCAGGCTGATCGCCACGCTGACGAGGACGCCCTGGTTGACCGACACGGCGGGCGCGGCCGCGGCCAGCGCCTGGCCGCTGATGACCGCGGTGAGCGTGAAGAAGCCGGCGTAGAGGAAGGCCGCCAGCGTCACGGGCAGCAGTGCGCCGTAGAAGCCGAACTGGCCGCGGCTCTGGATGAGCTGGGGCACCCCGAGGCGGGCGCCCTGGACGGAGTGCAGGGCCATGAACGTGCCACCGAGGACGTTGCCGAGGACGACGACCACCAGCGACCAGAAGACGTTGTTGCCCAGGGCCACGGCGAGGGCCCCGAAGACGGCACCGCCGATGTTGAGGTTCGCGGAGAACCAGACGGAGAACAGGTCCCGCGCCCGCCCCCGCCGGTCGGCGGGGTCGACCACGTCGATGTGGTGCTTCTCGAGGACGGTGCGGTCTGCTGCGGCGTCGGCGGTCATCGGTGCTCCCTCCGGATGCCCGGTGCCACGCGGAACGGCGGCCGGCCGGGACGGGTGGCAGGGCTCTCGAGCGCCCCGTTCCCCAGGGCGAGGTTTGTATACGGTATAAAGAATAGGGACGACGGCAGGACGTGTGTCAACCCTCCGGACGCGGACGACCCGAGCCTGCCCGCACCGCACCGCGTCCCGCGCGACGGCCGGCGCTCAGCCGAGCTGCCACCCGCCGTCCACCACGATCGCCTGCCCCGTGACGTAGCCGGCCATGTCGGAGGCCAGCCAGACGTAGGCGTCGGCGACCTCCTCCGGGCGGGCCATGCGGCGACTGGGGACCCGCGCCAGCATCTCCTGCTCCACCGCCTCCGGCGAGGACCCGGTCAGGCGGGCACGCTCGGCGATCAGGTCGCGGATCATGACGGTGTCGACCTGCCCCGGGCACACGGCGTTGACGGTGATGCCGTCCCCGCCGAGCTCGGCGGCCAGGCACTGCGCCAGGCCGACCACGCCGAACTTGCTCGACGAGTAGGCGGTGTTCTCCACGCCTCCCCGCAGGCCGAACAGGGAGGAGGACACGACGATCCGCCCGCCGCGACCGGCCCGCACCATGCGCCGGGCCCCCTCCCGACAGGTGAGGAAGGTGCCCGTGAGGTTGACGTCGACGACCCTGCGGTAGTCGGCCACCGACAGGTCCACGGCCCGCTCCAGCACCAGGATCCCGGCGTTGGCGACGACGACGTCGACGGCGCCGAGCGCGGCCTCGGCCGCGTCGAAGGCGGCCGTGACCGACGCCTCGACGGTCACGTCCACGACCACGCCGGCGGCCCGGGCGCCGTCGGTCCGCAGGCGCCCGGCCGCCTCCTGCACGGCCCCCTCGGCGATGTCGGCCAGGGCGACGGCGGCGCCGGCGGCCGCCAGTCGCGCCCCCACCTCGAGGCCGATGCCCCGCGCTCCCCCGGTCACCAGCGCCACGCGCCCGTCGAGCAGTCCCATGAGCCGACCTTCCCTCCCGGTCCCTGGTGCACATTATTGAGATACTGTATAAACAATCCATCAGCGCGGTGTGACGGCCCGTGTCCGTCCGGCGCCGCGCCCCGTCCGGCCACATCCCCGTCCCGAGTGGAGAAGCCCGTGACCCAGACCGACCTGGCTCCGGATCCGACCGCCGACCCGCCGCCGCGGAACGAGCAGCTCCACCTGCTGCGGCTGATGCTCCGCATCCGGCGCTTCGAGGAGAAGCTCGCCCACCTGTTCAAGCGGGGGCGCCTACCCGGGTTCGTGCACCTCTACCTCGGGGAGGAGGCGGTGGCCGTGGGCGTGTGCTCGGCGCTGCGTGCCGACGACCGCATCACCAGCACCCACCGGGGCCACGGCCACCTCATCGCCAAGGGCGCCGAGGTCGACCGGATGATGGCCGAGCTGCTCGGCCGGGTCGACGGCTACTGCCGCGGCAAGGGCGGCTCGATGCACATCGTCGACTTCGGGCTCGGCATCATCGGCACCAACGGCATCGTCGGCGGCGGCATCCCGATCGGCACCGGCTCGGCGTGGGGCGACAAGCAGCTGGGCCGGGACAACGTCACCGCCACCTTCTTCGGCGACGGCGCCTCCAACCAGGGCGTGTTCTTCGAGTCGATGAACCTCGCCTCGATCTGGTCCCTGCCGGTCGTCTTCGTCTGCGAGAACAACCAGTACACCGAGTGGACGCCCACCTCGAAGCTCACCGCCGGACGGATCGCCGACCGCGGCCGGGCCATGGACATCCCCGGCGTGCAGGTCGACGGCAACGACGTGCTCGCGGTGCGGCAGGCCACCGACGAGGCCGTCGCCCGCGCCCGCGCCGGGGAGGGCCCGACGCTGATCGAGGCCATGACCTACCGCTGGCACGGTCACAACGAGGGCGAGGAGGCCTTCGCCGGCGACTACCGCCCGCGCGAGGAGCAGGACCACTGGCGCGCCCGGGAGCCGATCGCGGCCTACCGCCGTCACCTGGTGGCCACCGGCATCGCCGAGGCCGACCTCGACGCGGTCGACGCCGAGGAGACCGAGGCCGTCGAGCGTGCCGTGGCCTTCGCCGAGGCCAGCCCCTTCCCCGACCCCGAGGAGGCCCTGGCGGCCCTCTACGCCACCTCCGCCCACGACGACCGAGGGGACATCTGACGTGACCGCCACCCCCACCGCCGCTCCGCGCACCGCCGACGCGCCGGCCGTGCGCCGCGAGTACTTCATCAAGGCCATGCAGGAGGGCCTGCGCGACGCCATGCGCGAGGACCCGACCGTCGTCGTCCTCGGCGAGGACGTCGACCGCTCGATCATCGGGGCCACCCGCGGCCTGATCCAGGAGTTCGGTGAGGACCGCGTCCGCAACACCCCCATCTCCGAGGCCACGTTCGTCGGCGCCTGCGTCGGCGCGGCCGCGGTCGGGCTGCGGCCGGTCGTGGACCTCATGGTCGGCTCGTTCTTCTACGTCGCCATGGACCAGGTCGCCAACCAGGCGGCCAAGCTGCGCTACATGTCCGGCGGCCAGGTCGAGCTGCCGATCGTCTACTTCACGATGAGCGGCCCCTCCGGCGCCGCCGCGGCCCAGCACAGCGAGAACCCGCACCCGATGCTCATGAACGTCGCGGGGCTGAAGGTCGTCATGCCGTCGACGCCCTACGACGCCAAGGGCCTGATGGTCACGGCCGTGCGCGACCCCAACCCGGTCGTCTACTTCCAGGACGCGGTGCTGGGCGGGACCAAGGGCGAGGTGCCCGAGGAGCCCTACGCCATCCCGTTCGGGGTCGCCGACGTGAAACGGCCCGGCACCGACGTCACCGTCGTCGCGATCGGCGCGCTGGTGCCCAAGGCGCTGAAGGTGGCCCGCGCGCTGGAGTCCGAGGGCGTCTCCGTGGAGGTCGTCGACCCGCGCACCCTCGTGCCCCTCGACCGGGACACGATCCTGGAGTCGGTGGCCAGGACCGGCCGGCTGGTGGTCTGCGACAACGCCCGGCTCACCTGCGGGGTGGCCAGCGAGATCACCTCCATGGTGAGCGAGGCCGCGTTCGGCTCGCTGAAGAGCGCCCCCCGGCGGGTCGCCTGGGAGGACGTCCCGGTGCCGTTCTCCCCGGTGCTGGAGAAGCGCGTGCTCGTCGACGAGCAGAAGATCCGCGCCGCCGTGCTGTCGACCCTGGAGGGCTGACCCGTGGACGTCGTGCTGCCCAAGTGGGGGATGACGATGCAGGAGGCCGTCGTCGGCGACTGGCTGGTCGCGGTCGGCGACGAGGTCACCGAGGGCCAGCCCCTGGTCACGGTCGAGTCGGACAAGGTGGACGCCGACGTGGAGTCCCCCGGGTCCGGCGTGGTCGCCGAGATCCTGGTCCAGACCGGCGAGACGGCCGAGGTCGGCGCCGTCATCGCCCGGCTGCAGTGACCGGGGCGAGCGCGCCGGCCGTCGGCCCGGCGGTCGCCGACCGGCTGGTGCCGCTCTCCCGTCTGCGCCGGGCCGTGGTGCGCACCGTCGTCGCCTCGGCGTCGGTGCCGCAGTTCACCGTCGAGCGGACCGTCGACGTCCGCGCGGTGCAGCACCTGCGCGCGGCCGGAGGGCACCGGTTCTCCCTCAGCGACGCGCTGACCGCCGCCACGGCCGCCGCCCTGGCGACCCACCGGCGGCTCAACGCCTCCTGGACCGACGACGGCATCGTCGAGCACGGTGCGGTCAACGTGGGCCTGGCCGTGGCGGTGGAGGACGGCCTGGTCGTCCCCGCCATCCGCGACGCCGACCGCCGGAGCCTGGACGAGCTCGCCGCCGAGCGGGTCCGGCTCACCGCGGCGGCCCACGCGGGGACGCTGCGCCCCGAGGACGTCTTCTCCGCCACCTTCACCGTCTCCAACCTCGGCCCCCACGGGGTGCACCGGTTCCGCGCCCTCGTGCTACCCCCGCAGGCGGGGATCCTCGCCGTCGGCGCGGTCGTGGACGGCCGGCTCGAGCTCGCCCTCTCCTGCGACCACCGCGTCGTCGACGGCGCGCCGGCGGCCGGCTTCCTCACCGACGTGGCCGACCGCCTCGAGGACCCCGCCGGGCTCCCCGCAGCCCCCACCGACGCCCCGGAGGCACTCCCGTGACCACCGCACCGACCCGATCGCGCACCGACGTCAGCCTCGACCTCGCGCTGGCCGTCCTCGCCGGCGTCCGCACCGAGGCCGAGCAGCGCGGCGCCGCCCTGGGCGCCGCGGTCGTGGACGCCGGCGGCAACCTCGTCGCCGCCATCCGCATGGACGGCGCCCAGCTGGTCGCCCTCCCGCTGGCCACCGACAAGGCCTACACCGCGGTCGCCCTCGACGCGCCGACCGAGACGTGGGCCGGCTCCACCGCGCCCGGCGGTGCCGACTGGGGCATGTCCACCGCACTCGGCGGTCGCCTCGTGGTCTTCGCCGGCGGCCTGCCGATCCACGCCGACGGCGCGCTGGTCGGCGGGGTCGGCGTGAGCGGGGCGGCCGCCGCCGTCGACCGCGCCTGCGCGCTCGCGGGGCTGACCGCCGCCGGGCTGGAGGCCTGACCGTGGCCTCCGTGCTGGTCGCCGGCGGCGCCCGGGGCATCGGGCGGGCGGTCGTGCGCGCCTTCCGCGAGCGCGGCGACGCCGTCCTGGTCGCCGACCGGGACGGGGACTGCGCCAAGGCGACCGCGGCCGAGGACCTGCCGGGGCCGGCCGCCGCGTTCGTCGCCGACCTGGCCGACCCGGCGGCCCCGGCCGAGGCGGTGGCCGCGGCCGCCGCGCACGGCGGCGGGCTGGACGTGGTCTTCGCCAACGCCGGCCTGCTGCTCGCCCGCCCGCTGCCCGACTGGACGGTCGAGGACTGGGACCGCTCCCTCGCGGTCAACCTGCGCGCGCCGTTCCTCCTGGCGCAGGCGGCGCTGCCCCACCTGCGCGCGTCCGCGGTGCCCCGCATCGTCATCACCTCCTCGACCGGGGCCCTGCGCGGCCACGCGGGCATGCCCGCCTACCACGCCTCCAAGGCGGGGGTCCTCAACCTGGTGCGGGCGCTGGCCGACGAGCTCGGGCCGGACGGGATCACGGTCAACGCCGTCTGCCCGGGCTGGATCGACACCCCGTTCAACGACGCGTACTGGGACCACCAGGACGACCCCGCCGCGGCGCTGGCCCGGCTGGAGGGGTCGATCCCGCTGCGGCGGCAGGGCGTCCCCGAGGACGTCGTGGGCAGCGTCCTGTTCCTCTCCTCCCCCGGCGCCGCCTACGTCACCGGTCAGGCCCTCGTCGTCGACGGCGGCTACAGCGCCGTCTGACCACCCGTCCCGCGACGCCAGACCTGGAGGGGAACCGTGCACCACCGGCTGCTCCTGAACGATCCCGGCCGACTCGGGCGACCGGTCCCGCCGTCCCGCCCGCCGGCGGGCGACGGGCCGGCCGGCCCGCGGGAGTTCCACCGCCTGCTGCCCGGCTACCGGCCCACCGAGCTGCGGGACCTGCCGTCCCTGGCCCGGCGCCTCGGCGTCGGGTCGGTGGCGGCGAAGGTGGAGACCCTCCGGATGGACCTGCCGGCCTACAAGATCCTCGGCGCGTCCTGGGCGGCCTACCGCGCCGTGCTGGCCGCCCGGGCCGAGCCGGTCCGCGCCTGGTCGGACCTGGCGGAGCTGCGCGCACAGCTCGGGGACCCCGACGGCCACCGGCTGGTCGCCGCCACCGACGGCAACCACGGCCGCGCCGTCGCCCGGATGGCCCGGCTGCTCGGCTGGGGGGCGCACGTCCTCGTGCCGCAGGGCACGGCCGCGGCGCGCATCGAGGGCATCGCCGGCGAGGGGGCCACGGTCGAGGTGGTCGACGGCAGCTACGAGGACGCCGTCGCCCGCTCGGCCACCTACGCCGACGAGCGGACCCTGGTCGTCTCCGACACCGCCTGGGAGGGCTACCGGGACGTGCCCGGCTGGGTGGTCGACGGGTACGCCACCGTCTTCGCCGAGGTCGACGACCAGGTCGCCGAGGCCGGCCTCGTCCCGCCGAGCCACGTGGTGGTCCCGGTCGGCGTCGGCAGCCTGGCCGCCGCGGCCGCCCACCACCACGCGCCACGCTCGACGACGCTGGTCTCGGTCGAGCCCACGTCGGCCGCCTGCGTCATGGCCTCGGTGGCGGCCGGCACCTCGGTGGAGGTGCCCGGTCCGCACACCTCGAGCATGGCCGGGCTCAACTGCGGGCTGCCCTCACCGCTGGCGCTGCCGGTGGTGCGGGACACCTTCCGCGGCCTGGTGGCCATCGACGACGCCTGGGCCGAGGAGGCCATGCGGGTGCTCGCCGGGCTCGACCTGGCCGTCGGCGAGTCGGCCGCGGCGGCCCTGGGCGGGCTGCTGTGCCTGCGGCCGGAGGAGTCGGCCGCGCTCGGCCTCGACGCGTCGGCGTCGGTGCTGCTCGTGCTCACCGAGGGTGTCACCGATCCGGTGAACTACGCGCGGGTCCTGGCCGGGTCGGCCGCCGGCTCACCATGATCGGCACCGCTGCGGCCGGTGCTCCCGTGCCGCCGGGACGATCAGGCAGAATCCATCGGGAACCAAGGGGGCGCACCACCGTGACCACGACCACCTCGACGCCGCAGCGCGGCCACCCGGCGCTGGGGTCCCTCGACGCCGGCACGCTGCCCGCGCGCATCCACGAGATCCTCGAGGACGCCATCATCCAGGGGGTCTTCGCCCCCGGGGAGCGGCTGCACACCGATCGCCTGGCCGCCCAGTACGGCGTCAGCCGGATCCCGGTGCGGGAGGCCATGCGGTCGCTGCACGAGGCCGGCTGGGTCGACATCCGCCCGCGGTACGGCGCCTACGTGCGGGAGCGCTCCGAGGAGGAGCTGACCCAGCTCTTCGAGGCCCGCGCGGTGATCGAGGGCGCCATCGCGGAGTGGGCCGCGCAGCGGCGCACCGCGGCCGACCTGCAGGCGCTGCGCCGCGTGGTCGACCGGAGCCGGAAGCTGCTGGAGATCGGGGACGACGAGGCCCTGGAGCGGTCCAGCTCCGACTTCTACGCGGCGATGCGCGCCGCGGCCCGGAACGCGGTGCTGGGCAGCCTCTCGACCGAGCTGCACAAGCGCGCACGGTTCTACTTCCACATGGTCGCCGGCGACCTGGGCAGCGACTGGGTCTCGCTGCACGAGCAGCTCGCCGACCTCGTCGACCGCGGGGACGCACCGGGCGCCGGGCGGCTCGCCCGCCGGCACGTGCTCGACACCGGCGAGGCCGTCGCCCGCCTGCTCGGCGAGCAGGACGCCGGCGGGGCCTGACACCCGGGGACCGACCCGCGCTCAGCGGTGGGAGCGGAAGAACCGCCGCACGTCCTCCGCCACGAGCTCCGGCACCTCCCACTCGAGGAAGTGCCCGCCGCGCGGCAGATCGGTCCAGGAGGCCACGTTCCACTGCCGCTCGGCCCACTCCCGCGGCGTGGGGAACATGTCGGCGCCGGACATCGCCATGCCCGTGGGCACCTCCACCCGGCCCCAGCCGGCCGACGGGCCGCGCACGGTCTCGTAGTACAGCCGCATGGACGAGCCGATGGTCTGCGTCGCCCAGTAGACCGTGAGGTTGGTCAGCAGGTCGGCGCGGTCGTAGACGGAGTCGAGGTCGCCGCCGCAGTCGCTCCAGGTGCGGAACTTCTCCAGCACCCACGCGGCCAGTCCCGCGGGTGAGTCGTTGAGCGCGTGCGCGAGTGTCTGCGGCTTCGACGAGTGCTCCATCGCGTAGGCCATCTCGCTCTGGTTCCACTCCTGTGCCCGGGCGACGAACTCGCGTTCGGCGTCACTGAGGTCGTCGGGCACCCAGCCCAGGTAGGGGTTGGTGCCCGACACGTGCAGGGCGACGAGCCGGTCCGGGGCGGTCAGCGCCAGCTCGCGCAGCACGCCGGCGCCCAGGTCGCTGCCGCGCCCGGCGAAGCGTGGGTAGCCGAGCTCCTCCATGACCCGGACGACGATCCCGGCGATGCGGCCGACGCCCATCCCCCGCTCGGCCGGCCGGTCGCTGAACCCGTAGCCCGGCAGGGACAGCGCCACGACGTCGAAGGCGTCCCCCGGCTCGCCGCCGTGCTCGTCGGGACGGGTGAGCAGCGGCACGATGGGCAGCATCTGCACGAACGAGCTCGGCCACCCGTGCAGCAGCACGACCGGCAGCGGCTCCCCCGCGTCCCGCCGGGGAGCCCGCTCGTGGACGACGTGGACCCCGAGGCCGTCGACGTCGACGCGGCTGTGCGAGACCGCGGCCAGCCGCTCCTGCTGCCGCGCCCAGTCGAAGTCGTGCAGCCACGTGTCGACGAACGACCGCAGCACGTCGGTGTCCATGCCGTAGTCCCACCCCGCGCCCGGGATGGCGTCGGGCCAGCGGGTGGCGCGCAGCCGGGCGCGCAGGTCCTCCAGGACGGCGGGGTCGACGGTCGGGGTGAACGGGGTGACGGTCATGCACTCCTCCCGGGGGCGTCGGGCCAGGACGGGTCCGCCTGACTGTTCCCGATGGTGGGGTGCCGGCGGATGCGGTGTCGGCCGGAGCGGCCGAACGCGATCGGGCCCGCCCCCCGGACAGGGGCGGGCCCGACGCTCCGGGGACTAGCGGGACCTGCCGCTGCTGCCCACGGTGTACCGCGTCTGCGACTGCGGGTTGAGCGTGCCGGTCCGGTCCGACCCCGAGCCGGCGATGGCCGGGTCGTTGAGCCTCAGGACGTCGAGGCCCTGCTGGATGTCGCTGCTGTAGACGAGGCCGTCGTAGAAGTACGCCGACCACGACCCGCCGAGCACCAGCCGGTCCGCACTGACCGGGCCACGGTCGAACCAGGCGATCTCACGCGGGTTCGCCGAGTCGGTGAAGTCCCACACCGAGATGCCGCCCTGGTACCAGGCCTGCACCATGATGTCGCGCCCCTGGGTGTTGGGGATCAGCGAGCCGTTGTGCGCGACGCAGTTCTCCTCGTTGGTCTGGGTCCGCGGGATCTTGAAGTACGACCGCTTCACCAGCTGCCCGTCGACGATGTCGTAGACGGCGTTGGCGCCGAGCTCGTCGCCGATGGTCGGGTTGCAGGTGGGGGCACCGCCGCCGCCGAGCTCGTCGGTGAAGACGACCTTGGTGGCGTCGTTGTCGAAGGTCGCCGAGTGCCAGAAGGTGAAGTTCTCGTCGGTCACCGAGGACGTCACCCGCGGCTCCAGCGGGTCGCTGATGTCCATCAGCACGCCCTGGCCCATGCACGCGCCGGCGGCGATCCCCTTCTCGGGGTAGGCGGTGATGTCGTGGCACCCGCTGGTCGCGCTCCGCACCCGGCCGGTGGGGAAGGCCTCGTCCGGCGCGGTGGTGGCCCCTGCGAAACCGCCGTCGGGGAACAGCACGGGCTCGGCGACGACCGCGGCCGACGCCGGGTCGGCGTCCGGGACGGCGACGATGCTGATCTTGTCGTGCGGGGTCTGGCAGTCCTTCTGCGCGGCACTGGGACCGTAGGAGGAGACGTACACCAGCATGCGGCCGTTGGCGGGGTCGGGGACCAGCGTGTTGGTGTGCGAGCCGCAGTCGGTCTCGACGCTGGTCAGCAGCTGGGGGTTCGACTTGTCGGCGATGCTCCAGACCCGGATGCCCTCCCAGTAGTCGGCGGTCGGGTCGGAGGTGGCCGGGCGGGCGAGCGCCGGGGCGTCGCAGTCGTCGCTGACGCGACGGGAGTCGGTCGAGGTGATGACGATGTCGCCGTAGACGGAGACGTCGTTCTGCGCGCCGAGGCACGCCGCCTGACCGACGAGCGTCGGGCTGCCGGGCCGGCGCACGTCCCAGACGGAGAAGCCGTTGTAGTTGCCCTGGATCGCGTAGCCGTCGACGAAGGCCAGGTCGGAGTTGTAGGCGTCCTGTCCGGCGGCGATGCCGCTCTTCGGCGTGCTGCTGATCAGGCGCAGGTTCGGTGAGCTCGCCACCTGACCGGGCGTGGCCAGCGGCGCGCCGGAGTCGTCGAACTCGGCGATCTGGGAGTCGGTGAAGCACTCCGACTCGTCGACCTCCTCGCTGTCCTTGGACACGCAGTGGTCCGGGTGGGCCGTGGCGGGCGGCGCCACCAGCAGGCCGGCCGCCAGCCCCCCGGCGGCGGCCAGTCCCACGATCACGGACCGGCGGCGGGTCGTTGACCTCACGTACTGCTCCTCTCGGCGCCCCCACGTGTCCCCCGTGGACCCGTCTGGAGGCGGCCGGACGGTATGCAGTCATCTGTCCGTGATGGAAGGCCCACTCGGCGTGTCGCAACGCCGAGTTTCGTGTCGCTGGAGTCCCTCCAGATCGCCTGGAGGTGCGTGGAGCTCGCTCGACCGTCGGGGATCCCCGCAGCGCGCAGGTCCCGCGCGCGACGGGCGCCGTCGCACGGCCGGACGTCACCGCCGTCCCTCGCTTCTCGCCTCGATCCCCTCGGCCTCGGCCGCCAGCTAGCGATCGGTGAGGCGGCGGCAGAACCGTCCCACCACCGCGCCCACGGGCCCGGCCTGCTCGACCGACAGACTCACGCGGGTGCCGCCGGCACAGAGGTCCTCCACGCCGCTGCACCACGCGGACCGTGAGGTCCCGTCGTGGCCACCGCCGGCCCCGCTCCGGCGGTGCCGGGAGACGGTGACGCCGGGGTGACGACCCGGTGACGGGGCAGCGCCTAGCGTGCTCGCGCCCGGTGGAGCGGGTCCCCGCAGCGGTGGGGTGAGCCGTGACCACCGAGCCGCGACCACCGGGCCGTGACCACGTCGGCCGCCGTCGCCACGACGGCCAGGAGGGAGTTCAGGTGTCCGAGGACAGGAGCTTCTATGCCGGACTCGGTTCAGGACTGGAGGGGGTCGAGGTCGAGGAGGTGTACGACGCCGTGGCGGACCCCGCCGTCGCGAAGCGCATCGCCGACACCGACAACCCGTTCCACATCGAGGTCCGGTTCCTCGGCGGCCTGACGGACGAGCAGAAGCAGGCGTTCAGGACGGCCGCGGACAGGTGGGCCGAGGTCATCGTCGGCGACCTCGAGGACGTCCGGCTACCGGACGGCACGGTGGTCGACGACGTCCGCATCGACGCTGCGGGGGTGTCCATCGACGGGCCCGGCCGGGTCCTCGGCCGGGCCGGACCCCGCCTCCTGCGGCCGGCCGGCAGCACGCACGAGTTCCTCCCGATCACCGGCATCATGGAGTTCGACGTCGCCGACATCCCCACCATGATCGCGCAGGACCTGTGGAACACCGTGATCATGCACGAGATGGGCCACGTCATCGGCATGCTCGACTTCGTCTGGACCGCGAAGGGCTTCGTGGCCAACCGCAACACCCCGCAGTGGTCGTTCACCGGGCCGACCGCCATGGAGGAGTTCGGCAGACTGCAGGACCCCTGCGCCAACGCCACGATGGCCCAGCTCGCCGGCCTCCGGTCGGCGGCCGGGGGCGGCACGGGCGGCGCGGACGGCGGCGTCCCCGTCCCGATCGAGGACGACTTCGGTCCCGGCACCATCGGCAGCCACTGGCGGGAGAGCGTCTTCGGCGCCGAGATGATGACCGGCTTCGTCAACCAGGGCGCGAACCCGCTCAGCAGGGTGACCGGCGGCGCGCTCGAGGACCTCGGCTACCAGGTGGACCTCGACGCCTGTGACGACTACAGCCTGCCGTCGGCCACGACCCTGGCCGTGATGGGCGTGCTCACGGCCGGGCGGATGCACGAGGTCATCGGCGAGATCGGCGGCACCGGTGGGTACGTCGAGCACCCGACACCCGAGGTCGCCCCGGACTCGGTGCTGACCGACCGGGGGTGAGGGCCGGTGCAGCCGCCCGGCGAGGATGACTGGAGGTGGATCGACGAGCACGTCGAGCACCCCACTCCCGAGGTCGCCGGTGACGAGGTCCGCATCGTCGGACACGAGGAGCGCACCCTCCCCGGCGCGGACGCGGCCGCCGGGGAGGAGAGGCGGAGCGAGCCATCCCGGACGGACCCGGACCGGCCGGCGGAGACGCAGCAGGAGGACCGCTGAGACGGGGCGCGGACGGGCCTCCTCCGCCGTCCCGCGGTGACGATGCGGTCCCGCGGCAAGAGGAGCGACGATGGGCCCACTGACCGACGCGGTCGTGTACTCCGACATCGGCGGCACACTGGCCTCGGTCACGCTGTCCGCCGACGGAGAACGGATCGAGGAACTCGCCGTCTACCCGTACGTGCGCGGGGTGCTCGCCGAGCTCCGGCAGCGCGGCGCCCGTCTGGGCGTCCTCTCGGATCCCGGCCCGCTCCCCACGGACGAGCTCGACCGGGCGCTCGAGGACGCCGGCCTCTGGAGCGCCCTCGAGCCCGAGCTGGTCCTCTACGGGTCGAAGGACTCACCCCGCGTGTTCCAGCAGGCCCTGGAGCGCGCGGGCACCGCGGACCGGGTCCTCTTCGTCGGGGAGGACCCGGACGAGCGCGCTCAGGCCCTGCGGGCCGGGTTGCTGGTCGCCCCGCACCCCCTGTTGGCGACGGCGGTGCTCGACGACCGGGCGCACCTGCGCTACGTGCGGGTCACGGTCCCGCCGGACCACGCCCGCGAGGACTGGCGGAGCGCGCTCCGCGACCTGCCGCTGGTGCCCGTGCACGTCACCGGCCGCGACGGCACCACGGTCTACGCGATCGGCACGACGACGGCCGCCGCGCGGCTCGACGACCTGGGTTTCCGGGTCGACCGCCTCGGGGTCGAGGACGAGCCGCTCACGACGGAGCTGTACCTGCTGCGTGACGACCGCCAGGTCGACAGCGGTTTCCTGGCCCTCGACGGCAACTCGAGGGACTTCTTCCGGACGGGGGCGGCGGCCCGCGCCGTCCTCAGCTCCACCGACGACGGCCTCGTCGTCGCCGTACCGGCGGGCCGGTCCGTGGAGGCACTGCACTTCGACGGCACCCGGCACGGGCACAACCTGAAGCTGGCACCGACCGCCCCGGCGGCCGGGTGGGCCGACGACCGCGCCGGAGCGGCGGAGGTCGGCTCCACCCCGCCGACCGTCACCCCCGAGGAGAGGGAGGTCCTGGACGCCAGGATCGGGCCGCAGGCACTCACCGAGCACCTGGCGCGGTACACCGGGGCCACGCCGGTCTCCCCGGCCGGTGACGTCATCACCAGCAGGCACATCCACCACCGGGACAACGCGCTGGCCGTGTCGACGCTCGTCGCGGACCTCACGCGGATCGGGTGCGGGCGCTTCGTCGTCCGTCGGCACCGCTTCGCGCACGAGGGTCGGCGACTGGAGAACGTCGAGGCCGAGTTCCCCGGGAACGGGCTGGACGGGGTCGTGCTGGTGACGGCGCACATGGACTCCACCGGCGCCCTGCACCGGGGATACGACCCCGCGACCGATCCCGCTCCGGGAGCCGACGACGACGGCAGCGGGGTCGCCGGGGTGCTCGCCACGGCGGACGCGTTCCAGGCGCTGGACGCGACCCTGAGCGTGCCCCGCCGGACCGTACGGTTCGTCCTCTTCAACGCCGAGGAGCACGGTCTCGTCGGGAGCCTGGCCTACGCCCGCGACCAGGCGCTCCTCGGGACCCCCGTCGTCGGCGTCTTCCAGCTGGACATGATCGGCTGGGACGTGCTGCCCGAACCCACCTTCGAGCTGCACGCCGGCTTCAGCGACTCCGCCACGATCGAGCGGCGGTCGCTGGCCCTCGCGCGGAGGATCGCCGCGCTCGTCCCGCAGGTGTCCCCCTCGCTGCCGCCTCCGCAGCTGTACCCGCCCACCGGGGACACCGACCCGGCGGAGGCCCGCAGCGACCACTACAGCTTCCAGCTCAACGGTTACACCGCGTGCCTGGTCTCGGAGGACCTCTTCGCCGGACCCGGACCCGGCGCGCCGCCGGCCGAGATGAACCCCCGGTACCACACGCCCGCGGACGCCTCCGTCAACGCCGGGTACGCCGCGGACATCACCCGCCTGGTGGCGGCCGCTGCCTGGTTCACCGCCACGCACTGAGCCGGGGTGTCATCGGGCACCGGGTCGAGGGCACGCTGCTGGTGTCCGGCCCCAGGCGCGGCCCCGGGCGGGGAGCAGGCCGGTGAGAGGCAGGTGGTGGGTCGTGGCGGTGCTGAGCATCGCGCTCGAGGAGGGGTTCGAGGGTGACTCCGTCGTGGTCGAGGTGGACGGCCGCAGGGTCCTCGAGCAGGAGGAGGTCCGGACCCGCGTGCAGATCGGGTTGGCCGACACGGTGGAGGTGCCGGCCGACGACGGGGTCGACGTCGACGTCGAGGTGCGTCTGACGTCGCGCCCGGCCGTCGGCCGGCTGCGGGCCCACGTCGCCGACCGGCTGTACGTCGGGGTCTCCGTCCACGGCGACGCCGTGGTGTTCCGGACCTCGCCGACGCCGTTCGGCTACGTCTGATCCCCGGTCACCCCACCGTGGTCTGCGAGTACCGGTCCCGCTTGCGTGCCAGCTCCTCGAGGACCGAGGAGAGGACCCTCCGCCGGCCCACCACGCGGCGCGACAGGGTGTCGTGGGCCGCGCCCATCAGCCGACCGGCGACCTCCGGGTCGTCGGAGGTGCTCAACCGCTGCGAGGCCGTCTCGGCCTCCTGCGCGAACCGGATGTGGCCGAGCGTCACGGCCGCCTCGTCGGCGCGGTCCACCAGGGCGCGCTCCAGCAGCCGCCGGGCCTGCTCCGGCCGTGCCCTCCGGACGTCGACGGCCAGGCCCGCCGGGGAGTCCGAGCGTGCGGTCGCCAGCTTGTAGTCCGCGGCCGCGGGCAGGCCGAGGGCGAGCGCCGCGTGGACGGCGACCCGCCGGTCACCCAGGCGGTCGACCACCTCGGAGAGGGTGTCGTTGGCCTGCTCGAGCACCGCGGTGCCGCCGAAGGTCAGGGACCTGGCGACGTCCTCGGTGAAGACGTCCGGGGCGAGGGCCTCCTCCTCCCTGCTGTCCGGGGCCGCCACCCGCAGGGTCAGCGGCTCGGACACGACGTCCTCCTCGCCGTGGCGGAGGGCCGCCTGCACCCGGTAGGTGCCCGGCTCGGCGATCGCCTGGCCCTCGATGCCGGCCGAGACCAGCAGCGAGGAGTAGAGCGACTCGCCCGGTGCGAGCACCACGGTCTCCGGGGACCGGCAGTAGCGCGCGAACGGGACGTGGCGGCGAGCCGGCCCGCGCGGCGGCTGGACGACCAGCGTCATGTCGTCGACGGAGTCCAGCACGTGGGCGTCCACCAGCTGCGGGCTCCCGGAGGTGTTGGTCAGCTTGGCCTCCACGACCACCGGCTCGAGGAACTGGTAGACGGGGCGCTCCCGGTTGACCCGCAGCTGCAGCCGGAGAGCCGGCTCGAGGGACACCTGGGCCTCGCCGAACCCGTGGTGGTCGAACCACGCGGCGTCGCCCATCCGGACGAAGCGCTCGGGGGCGTGCCGCAGGAACAGCAGCTCCGGGTTGCTGAACCGGAAGGCGAAGTCCGCGAAGAACGCCGTCTGCCCACCGGCGACCCGGAACGGGTAGTTCATGAAGCTGCGGGCCTCCGGTTCGTCGGGGAGACCGGGCACCCACGGCGTCCCGAGGGACTTCTGCCACGAGTGGGCCAGGTTGAAGGCGTGGCCCATCTCGTGGCAGGCCGTCCAGAAGACCATCCGCCGGACCCAGGCCTGCGGGTTGGCGTCGCCCGCAGGCGCCTGCGAGATGAACGAGTCGTTGAAGATCGCGGTGCCCTGGCGGTGGTTCGGGCCGATGTCGTCGAACATGATGCCGCCGAGGCTGGTCCCCTGTTCGTGCAGCGAGGCGAAGAAGACCCACATGGCCCACTGGGCGCTCGACGAGAAGCGCGACCAGAACACCTGCATGGCGTCGTGCATCTCCGCGTCGCTCCAGCGGGCGTCGGACCCGGCACCGGTGAGCGGCACGGTCCCGCCGGGGGACTCCGTGGCGTCGAAGCCGGCGCGCTGGAAGACGGTCCGGATGGTGAGCTGTTCGCACGGCAGCGACCCGGGCCGGTTCGGGTGGGCGCAGGTGTTGATGCTGGTCGTCGCCGACTCCCCGGTCGCGGCGTCGAACTCGAAGTCGACCGTGTGGAAGTACCGCGACGAGTACCGGTAACGGCGGGTGCGGCGCAGGCCCCCCGGGGCCTCGAACCTCGCCGTCGCCCGCATGTCGCCCGGGTCGCCGTGGCCGCCGACGTGGATGGTCACGGTCGTGTACGGGAAGGCCGAGGTGGCGCCGTCCTTGTAGTGGATGGGGCCACGCCACCGGTGGGGACCCATCGGCGTGAGCGCGGCGATCCAGTGCACCCGGTCCAGGCCGAGGCCGGCAACTCCACTGGCCACCTGCTGGGCGTGGGGGCCGTCGACGTCGAGGCGCAGCTCCTCACGCCCGGCCTGGGAGACCAGGAGCACCGGCGCCACGCGAGCCGTCCCGTCCAGGGCCCCGTCCACCGCGCCGTCCAGGAACGGGACGCCGTCGGCCGCCTCGCGGACGTCGACGGAGACGTCCTCGGAGTCCTTCGGATGGGCCGTGTACAGGCCACTGACCTGCTTCTGCTGTGGCTCCTGTCCGCTCTGGAAACGGATCTCGGGCAGCCCCTCGACGCTGACGTCGGTCGTCGAGACAGCATCCGGCTTGACGATCATGTCGCTCTCCTCCGAGGTGGGCGCAGTGCAGGCCGAGCGTCTCCAGGGGGCGTCACCGATGCGTCATCGGGGCGTCACCCCGGGCGGTGCCGCGTGGTCCTCGGTCCCGACCGGACATCCGCCTCGGGACCCGCATCGCACTGTGCAGTCACCCACGAGCCGCGGTGATGCGGCAGTGACGCCGCGGTGACGACCTGTGGGAACCCTTGCTCCCCAGGGTGCTGATCGGCCTGGCCGAACCGGCCTCTCCGTCGGCAGGGAGCGTCAGCTGCGTGGAGCAGGGGCGCTCAGCACCGTCTTCCCGACGTGCCGGGCGCCATCGCTCCACCGACTCCCACCCACTGCACCTCGAGGAGAGCCGTCATGACGGAGACCGGGACCGCTCGCCCGCGCCGGACCTGCGCGACCATGCCGCACCACTTCCACCTCGCCGACACCGATCCGGTGTACCGAGAGAACAGACGTGCCATCGAGACCGGCACGAGAGCGGCTCGGGTGGCGATGCGCACGGGCGTCATCCGCATCCCCGTGGTGGTCCACGTCGTCCACCACACGGAGACGGAGAACATCGACCAGAGCCAGATCGACAGCCAGATCGCCGCCCTCAACCGCGACTACCGCCTGCTCAACCCGGACAAGAGCCAGATCCCAGCGCCGTTCGGCGTCTTCGCCGCAGATGCACTCGTGGAGTTCGCACTGGCAGTACGGGACCCACAGGGCAACCCCACGTCGGGGATCACGCGCACGTGGACCTCGAAGAGAGCCTTCCCGTTCGACCCGTTCGATCCGCTGGCGACCGAGAAGCTGGACGCGATGATCAAGTTCGACCAGTTCGGGAAGGCCGCATGGCCCCGCGACTCCTATCTGAACGTCTGGACCTGCACCATCGGTGGTGGGCTGCTCGGGTACGCACAGTTCCCCGGCGGCCCCGCTGCGACGGACGGCGTGGTGGTCAACAACGCGGCATTCGGCTCCGGTGGCACCGCCGAGGCGCCCTACGACCTCGGCCGGACCGGAGTGCACGAGGTGGGGCACTGGCTGAACCTGTTGCACATCTGGGGCGACGACGGCGGCGGCTGCAGTGGCTCCGACAACGTGGACGACACCCCCAACCAGGCCGACTCCAACGGGTCCGAGGTCCGGCTGTCCGACTTCCCGCACATCACCTGCGACAACGGGCCGAACGGCGACATGTTCGTGAACTACATGGACTACGTCGACGACGACACGATGCTCATGTTCACCAAGGGCCAGGTCCGGCGGATGGACGCGACCCTGGCCGGTCCCCGGGCGCCGCTCGCGAACTCGACCGGACTGACCCCCGTGGTCACTCCTCGGCTCGAGACCAGCAGCGCCGCCGGCACCCGTTCGGCCGTCAGCGACGAGCGGGGCACCCGTCCGACCCTGGAGTTCGACGGGGTCTCGTGGGTCCCCGTCGACTAGCATGGCATCCGCTCCGAGCTGGGGGTTCACGTTGGGCGGACCGGTCGACACCCGTCTCCTGTGCCAGTCGTGGCTCCGTTCGCGGCAGGAGGACTCCGACACCGAAGAGGTCTACCGGCCGGCCGGGTTCGACTTCCCGCGGCGGGAGCGCAGTCGGGCGGGGTACCGGTTCGAGGCGGACGGCACGGTCCGGCGCGTGGGCACCGGGGCCGCGGACGTTCCCGAGGTCACGACCGGGGTGTGGCAGGTCGATGCGGAGAACCCGCACCGGGTACGCGTCGTCGTCGGCGGCTCGCCGCAGGTGCTGGAGATCACCGACCTCACCCCGGATCGTCTCGCCGTCCGGCGTCCCTCGTCGATGGACTCCGGGTGAGGGCCGGACGGCTCGTGGCGCGACCGGTCACGGAAGCGTGTCGAGCTCAGCGGCGATGAATGCGACGTTCATCCGCAGGATCTCGAGCGCGAGATCGAAGGAGATGGTGTCGATGCGATCTCTCTCGGAGTGTTCGCGCTCGTTCGCCTGGTCGGCGCCTTCGATCGTGAGCACAGCCGGGAGGTCCGCCTCGATGAAGGGCAGGTGGTCGCTGCCCCAGGGGCTCAGCGACGTCTCGACGACCAGCCCCGTGTAGGTGGCGGCCGCCAGCGCCAGGCCGTCGATGACGGCCTGTGAGACGGCGGCGCCCTCGAGCAGAACGCTGGTGGGTGTTCGGTTCAGACACCCGATCATGTCCATGTTCACGACGGCGCGGAGTCGAGCCCGCTCGGCGGTGTCGAGCCCGGAGACGTAGTGGCGGCTGCCGAGGAGACCCTGCTCCTCGCCTCCGAACACGATGAACCGCAGGTCCTCGGCGGCCGGGTGGTCGCGCAGCGAGCGGGCCAACTGCAACACGCCCGCGCTGCCCGAGGCGTTGTCGTCCGCTCCGGGGGCGGGCACGTCCGGCCCTCCCCCGGCGTCGTGGTTGACCGAGTCGAGATGGGCAGTGGCCACCACCAGCCCCCTGCTGCCCGATCGCCGTCCTGGGCGGTCAGCGATGACGTTCAGGCTGGCGCGTCCGTCGACGGTGATCGCCTGCGTCCGCACCCCGTATCCCATGTCCTCGAGCTGACGGCCGACCCAGGCAGCCGCCTCGCGGAAGGAGCCGGACGTCGAGTGCCGGGTCGGGTAGGAGGCGAGGTGCGCCACGTCGGCCTCGTACGGAGCGCGGCTGACGCCGTCCACGAGCGCCTGGATCCAGGGGACGGGGGTACCCCGGCCTCGGCCGCTCGGCGACGAGGTGAAGACGACCTGTCGGTCGGGGAGGGATCGAACGACGAAGCGGGTTCCGCTCCCGTCGTGGAGGGCGGACTCGCGCGAGGGGTCGACGGCGACGACCAGGAACCTCCCGTGGTCCAGGAGCACGGGCACGTCGGGGTGCGCCTTCTGGAACGAGCGGCCGCACTGGATCACCAGGCGCAGGTGGTCTCGTGGCACCTCCTGTGCCCGCCGTGGCGTCGTGCCGGCGTGGCGTCTCCCGCCGGTCGGGTCCGGTGGATCGACGAGGAAGACGTCGTCACCGAACCTGGCCCAGCTGTGGGCGTCGCCGCCGTCGACGTCGACGGCCTTCCACGGCGCGATCCCGGTGACCACGGGACGCGGCGAGGACGCGAAACCGTGCACGAGGGGGATCAGATCGGTGAGCGTCGTGATGTCACCCGACGCGCCCGGGGCGGGGGCGAGGTGCACGGCACGCATGCCGAGTGACCGGGCCGTCAGCACGTGGTCCTCGTTCTCGGTGACGAACAACGCGGACCCGAAGGACAGGCCGGGGCTGAACTTGTCCAGCGCCGCTCGGAACACGCGCGGGTCCGGCTTGTGCACCCCGACCTCGGTGGAGAGGGTGACTCCCACGTCCACGGGCTCGAAGAAGTCCCGGATGTGGAGATGGTCCAGGATGGCCAGGTAGCGCCGCCGGATGGCCGAGATCTCGGCGGGGCTGTGCGGCATGTCGAAGTCGGACACCAGCCCCCTCCTCACCGGCTGGTGCTCCTCGTCCCGGATCCGGCCGATGGCCGTCAGGGTCTCGACGGCGCCGGGGAGCAACGTGTTCTCGTGCTCGAGGGTGTCTCCCAGGTCGAACAGGACCACCTTCATGGCGGATCCTCCCCATCTGCGACGACACCACGCCCGGAGTGCTGCGCGGGGCAGTCGGGTCGTTCAGCGGCGTACCGGCGGATCGGGCGCGAACGTGAGCTCCTCGGGCAGGTGCACCAGTCGGATCCCCTCGGCGGTCAGGTCGTAGAGGTCGTGCAGGTTGCCGAGTTCTCCGGTGGGCAGCAGGACCCGGTCGTCGCGGTCGATCGGGTCGGCACGCAGCCAGGTGTCGAAGGACGTGAGGTCACGGTGGCCGGCCTTGAAGTACCTCACCAGTCGCCGGTACAGCTTCGGGAACATGATCAGTGTGGACAGATCTGCCACGCCGAGCGGATCGACACGGGTGGTGGTGGTGAGGTCCTCCCCGGGCCAGAGCCCGACACCGTCGGCGCGGGCGGTCGTGGTGAGCTGGCGCATCCGGTGGATCACGTCCAGGGGCGTGGTGGCGTACAGCTCGGCGTAGGCCAGGCCGGCGCGGACGAGTTCGGCGTTGACGCTCGACTCGAGCAGTTCGTCGTCGACGAAGGCGCGATCGCCGTCACCGACGCCCTCGAGCCCCGGCAGGGCCGGTTCGCCGGTGTAGACCAGGCCGAGGACGCGTCCGTTGCTCTCGACTCCGCTGGCCAGCAGGAAGCCGCGGAGCGGGTGGTGCTCGGCGGTTCTGACCTTGTTCGGCCGGTCCGCCCAGAACGTCACCTCACCGAAACCGATGGTCTGCAGCATGTGGTCGCGCGCTGCCTCAGCGAACTCCAGATCCTGGTGCTGGTTCTCGAAGTGGATCTCCAGGGTGTCGATGCCCTCGAACCGGGTGCTGTACGTCCCCAGGTGGCGTCGATCCGGTCCGACGGTGCCGAATCGAGGTAGGCCGCGGACCAGGTCGTCGTTGTCCGGCAGGAAGTTGATCGTGTCGCCGTCCGGTTCCGGTCCATTGCGGGGGAGATCCGGGTAACGGATGTAGAAGTCGCCCAGGACCAGCGTGTAGCGCGGCGCTGCCATCGAAGCCCCTCCCCTGCGTCCATCGACGCCGTTCCCGAGATCCATGGCCTCGTCGACGATCCCGACCCCTCTCGTGGTGGCGCGTTGGAGGTCCCGCGACTCCTGGAACCGGTGCGCATGGACGAGGGCAGGCGTCCGCATCGCTGACGTGCACGAGCCGGCGGCAGGCGGGTCACCCGGCGGCGCGGTGCGACTGCACCCACGCTGCGAGGCCGGGGTTGCGGGGACGGTACGGCGGATCGGCGTCATCCCAGCGGCGCAGGACGCTGCGGTCGAGCGTCTCCTCGACCGTCTTGCCGACCGGTCGCAGGAGCGGCTCGTTCAGCGGCCACAGGCGGGTGAGGCGGCCGAGGGCCGTCGTCTGGAAGTCGTGGATCGGCCCGTTCCACTCGGTTCCCCTGAGCGGGGCATCCGGCGGATCGACGACGAGCCCTGCCGCGACCGCCCGGTCGACGATCCACTCGCGGGCCAGCAGCGACAGCGGGTTCCCGGTGGCGGGCGTGGACGTCCCGCCGCCACCGATGTTGCCGTGTGCCCCGGCGAACCAGCGCTGCTCGACCTCGGTCCGGTGGCCCGGGACGGGTCTCGGCACGTCGGTCCACAGCGTCGGCTCGAACTGCCTGCGGTGCTCGTCGACGGCGACGGCGTGACAGGCGACGTCGACCAGCCCGCTGAGGTTCGTGTCGTGGAACTGGTACTTGCGTCGGGTGAGGAAACGTCCGAGGCCGGCGGGGATCCCGAGGCTGCCCACCGTGTCGAAGACCCCGATGAAGCGGATGCGCACGAGCCGTGAGCGCTCCAGGACGAGTCGATCCTCGGCCGTGCGCGCCGGCTGCTCACCGGTCTGCATCTCCCGCAGACCGGGCGTCTTCCTGTTGCGATAGCGCTCGAAGACCCTCTCGGCGGACAGGTCATCGGGGTCCAGCAGCCCGCACTTGGCGATCATCCCCGCCAGGCTCCGCGCGGTGAACGCCCCGCGGCTGTAGCCGATCAGGAAGATGCGGTCGTCGTCGGAGCGGTGGTGCTGCGCGACGTGGCCGTAGGCCCGGCGGATGACCTTCTCCAGGCCGTGGCCGAACAGGCCACCCCGGATCCGGTCTAGGCGGCCGGTGCCGACCCCCTCGAGGTAACAGCGCTCCTGCGTCAGGCCGGCCGTGTCGGGGCGCACCCGCCCGTGGATCTGCCCGACGTTGGTGTTGGTGTTGGTGTCGCTCCACGTGCCGTCGAGCAGCACGGGGATGTTGATGCCGCGGCGTGCTCCCCGGCTCGCCGTCCCTCGTGCGTCCGCGTTCGTCACGGTCATCCCCCTCGGACCGGGGTCGTCACCCGACATGGCCGTCGGCGTCCACCCGATCGTCGCGGTGCGGCGTCACGTCGGCGTCACCGCGCCGTGAAGGGTCTGCCCAGCGACCACCCCGCATGCCGACGGTGACGACCAGCGTCGGCGATCGGTCTGGTGCCACGACGCCCTGGAGCGCCACCGGCCGGCCGGACGCCGGATCCAGGCCTGTCCCGAGCCGGACGTCACCACCACGGGGGGCCGGTGTCCGGCGCCGCCCTCGGTCACGGTCACGGTCGCCGGGCTCGACGCAGTTGGGCGGCGAACGCCCCCGGATCGGCCCTCGTCACCCGGTGTACGGCCGAGACGATCCGAGCCACGTCCAGCCGCTCGACCTCCCCTCCGGTCTCGATCGGGAGCGTGCCCAGCACCTCGCTGCCGTAGCCGAACTCGATGCGGCCGATCAACGGCACGTCGGTCGGGAAGTAGGCACGCAGCGACGTCCCGTCGTCCGACACCTCCGTCATCAGCGCCCCCGTGGACGACTGCCCGTCGCTCAGCCGGACGAAGGGCACCACATCCCGCTGGGGGAACTGCGGCCCGAGGACGTCGAGGCGCAGCAGCAGGTGCGGCCGGGCCGCGACCTCACGCACCGTCTCCTGGGCGCGCCACCTGACACCACCGTCCGGCACGGGGACCACCGACATGATCCGTCGCCCTTCCGTCGATCGCCGTCTAGTCACTGAACTCGACGTTGTCGAGCGCGATGTCGCCCGTCGGCACTTCGGTGAAGGAGAACGTCACCGCCACGACGTCGCTGAGGTCGACCGGCTCGTCGCCGTCGGAGGCACTCGTGTACGCGGCGAGGGGGATGCGGACGGTCGTCATCGCCGACTTGACGTTCCCGGGTTCGTTCGCGGCCGCCTCCACCGGGATCGAGCCGAATGCGCTCACTCGTACCGAGCGCTCGTGGCCGCTGCCGTCCTCCAGCACGACACGCAGGTCCTGCGGACGCGTCGCCGGGTTCGACGGGCTCTTCGCCACCCTGGCGACGCTGAAGCTGAGCACCGCGAACGTCCGCACGTCCCGCGCCGCGGACGGAACCGACATCGACAGCGCGTCGGAGGTGCTGTTCCAGGCGAGACGCAGCCCGCCGGTGTCGTGCGGTGAGCGGTCGTCGTGCGGGTACAGCTGGGCCTCGACCGGGTCGGCCGGCAGGCCCACCTGGGTCACGGCGCCACCCAGCGTCCCGGTCTTCCAGCTGGACGGGGTGTGCGCACCCTCGAAGTCGTCGAGCGTCCGGCGCCGGGTGGAGCGGTACTGGTGGTGGATCCTGGCGCCGGTCGACGCGACGCTGCCCGGGACCGAGTCACCGCGCAGCACGCCCGTCCACTCCGGCTCCTGACGCAGCGTCGCCCGGAAGAAGGCGTTGGCGTCTGCGAGCAGGATCGTGCGCTGGGCCGAGGCGGGGAGCAGTGGAGGCGGCGAGGCCTCGTTCGTGGTCACGAAGCCGTTGTGGGTCGCGTTCTCGACGAAGCTCATGGACTTGTCCCGGCCGTCGGCCCGGTCGTACAGCGAGAAGCCCGACTGGCGCACGTCGTAGCCCGCGTAGGGCGGCCATCCGGAGACGTCCGCGTCCTTGGCCCCGTACAGCACGTGCAGCGGCACGGCTCTCAGTCCGACGAGCGTCTCGCGCCCGTACTGATCGGTCGGCGCGAGGGCGAGGACTCCCTTGAGTCCGATGGCCAGCCCGAGGGACCGGTTGAGGCGGGCGATCTTGAACACCGCCTCCCCTCCCCGGCTGTGCCCGAGGACCCCCACGGTGTTCTGCAGCACGGCTCCGAACAGCACTCGGAGCAGGCCGAGGTGGTCGAAGAAGGCGTTCGCGCGGGCCAGGCCGTGCACCCCGCTGGGCATGTGTATGGAGGCGCTCACGAACCCGTTGGCGGCCAGGTGCTCCAGGAGGAACGCATAGCTGGTGAACTGGTGGCCGTTGCCGTGCACCACCACGACGACCGGGTAGTCGGGCCGCGCCGTGCTGACCTGGGCGGGCGTGGTCGCCCCCGGGGCATCGGCCGGGAACCGGACGATCGCCTGGCGACGGAAGGTGCGGCTGACCGGGGTGAACGCTCCCGGCTCGAAGTACGCGGTGTTCTCGTCCTCGACGGTCAGCGAGGTGCTGAGGCCCTTCGCGAGGAGCAGTGACGCGTCGATGGTGAACGCCCCGACGTGCCGGAACTCCCTCAACGTGCCCGGATCGGGCAGGACGCGCGAGCCGGACGCGACGCCTGCTCCGATGACCTCTGACACGGCTGTCCCGGTCATCTGCGCGGACGGAGCCACGGCCTGCCGGACAGGCTGGTCGACGAGGGCCTGGTCGCGCACCAGGAGGCCCGGGGCGAACCGGCCGACGACGAGGTCGTGCCGGCTCAGGGCAGGCAGCTCGTCAGCCTCGAAGCCGTACCGCACGGGGCGGACGACCAGGTCGAAGGAGCCAGGAACCAGCCGGTCCGCCTCGATCAATCGGACGGGTTCCTCCGGCCCCGCGACGACCGTCTCGACCACCAGCGGTCGGCCGTCGATGTCCGTCACCGGCTCGATGGCATCACCGACGACCCACTCCGACTGCGACGGCACGACGGACACCCTGATGACCGTTCCCTCCCGGACGCCGTCGAGGCGGAGGAACAGGAGGTCAGCCGTACCCGTGACCACGTCCGACGGCCGGCCGGCCGCATCGCAGACGAAGCCGGACGGCGTGCCGCCGGTGTCCACGATCGGCAGCGTCGCGCTCGCGACGGTCCGGCCGGCCGCGTCCACCGTGACGGACAGGGCACGGCCGGCCCACCGCCGGGCTGCCTCCGCCGGGGTCGGCCCACCGTCTGCGCCGGCGAGGCCGAACCGCGGCGCGACCACCGTGGGCGGCAGCGCGCCGAGCTGGTCGGCCACCAGCCGGTGAGTGGCGTACGGCTCGCCGTCGACGGTGAGCGCGACCGTGTGCACACTGCCGGGCCGCAGGCGGGCGGCCGACAGCAGCAGGGTCTGCCCCACCGCGAGCCGGTCTCCCGCGCCGCCGTCCGTGATGAGGACGAGTTCCCCGCGCGTCAGGACGGATGCGAGGTCGGCGCCGGGGACGGCGATCTGCAGGTCGTCCGAGGCGAGCTCGGACAGCGGGACGGGGGCAGTGCGGTGGATGGGCCGGCCGTCTCGGTCCAGGCTGACGACGAAGCTGAGGGAGGGGTCGTCCGCAGGGGACACGCCGGCCAGCGGGGCCTCCAGTCGGAAGGCTCCGTCGCCGTCAGAGACCGTCCCTGGCAGCGGAGACGACGATCGTGTGATGGCCGTGACGGCCATGCCGGCCAGTGGTGCGCCGCTGTCGGCGTCGACCACCCGGCCGTCGAGGACCAGATGCGCCACCATGTCGCCTCCGACGGATCGAGACCAGGCGATGGCATCGCCAGGAGATGCCACCGATCAGGGATCTGTCCGGGAACGCAACCGGCCCCGCTCGCTCAGGAGCAGAGCGGGGCCGGGTCACGCAGGTGCCGGTGTCGTCGTGGATCAGGGCAGGATCACAGCCAGGTGGAACGACCGGTCCTCGACTTTCCCGGTGCTGTCGTGCGTCAGTACGAAGACGCCGTTGCTGGTGCCCACGCGGAGGTTGACGATGACCTCGCCGGGCGGGGAGGCGCCTGCGTCGGCAGACAGCCCGATGGTGCAGAGGAAGGCACCCCGGCGGATGTTGCGGTTGAAGATGACCTGGTACGCACCGTCGGCGAGCTTGGTCGCCGACACCGCTCCGGAGCCCCTGGCCAGGGTTCCGTTGCCGTCCACGACGGCGAAGACGACTCCCGCGGCCAGGGCAGCGGACTCGTCGATGGCCTGGCGGGCCTCGGCCTGTGCCTCATCACTCAGTGGCGGCTGCTCGTACGGCTGCTCGGTCATTTGTTGCTCCCCTCTTCCCGGTTGAGCGGCACCGCTGCCTCACTTCCTGGGTCCGCTCGGTCGAGCGCGAGCATGCCCAAGCCCCGTCACGCACCCGTCACTGATGCGTCACGGCAGCATCTGGCCGGAACAGCGTGGTCAGCCGGAGCGCCCGGCGGGTCGCCCAGTTGCCGCCGCCCGGTCCTCCGGCACGGCCGCGGTCCACACGACCGGGTTCCCGGACTGCACCCGGGTTCGGCGTCAGCTACTGGGTGCCGTGGGTGCAGCCGCCGCCCCGCGGGCTGTGGAGCGGTCGCGGCGCCGCGGTGATGACGACCGTCGCTGCCTGGCTGGGCGACCGTCCGGCCCCGGGGACGTCGCTCGAGGAGCTCGTGCTCCGCTACCTGGCGGCGTTCGGGCCGGCCACCGTGCGCGACGTGGGCGTGGTGCGGGCTCACCCGGCTGCGTGAGGTGGTGGACCGGCTGGGTCCACGCCTGCGCCGGTTCCGCACCGAGGAGGGAGCGGAGCTGGTGGACCTGCCCGACGGGCCGCGGCCCCATCCCGACACCCCGGCGCCGGTCCGCTTCCTGCCCGAGTACGACAACGCGACCCTGTCCTACGCCAACCGGAGCCGGGTGGTCGCCCCGGGCGACCACGTGCCGCTGCGGGGTGGTCCCGGCGGATGGGTCGGCTCGGTGCTCCTCGACGGCCGGGGGCAGGCCATGTGGGCGGCCCGGCCGGGGAAGGCGGCCACCGTGCTCACCGGCTCAGCGCTGCGTCGTCTCCCGCCGCCGGGCCGGACCGACACGACCGTGGACGCTCCCGGCCGACGGCGGGTCGACGAGGCTCTGCATCCCGACCAGGACCAGCGAGTACACGAGGAAGGGCCGGGGACCGACCAGGACCAGCGCCCGGCCCCGGCTGCGGGCGAGGGACTGCGCCGGGGCCAGGACGCGGATGCCCTCCACGTCGCAGAAGGTGATGCCCGCAGCGTCCACGGTCCAGGTGTGGTGACCGCTGGGGGTCAGGGCCTCGAGGACGTCGAGCAGGTGGTGGGCCGTGGCCCGTTCGAGCTCGCCGGCGACCGTCACCCGACCGGCTCGCAGGTCGGTCGAGATCGCCAGCGGGCGCCCGAGGTCCTGGGCGGGGGCACTGCGAGGATCGGTGCGGTCATGGCATCCCCCGGCGGGACGCCGGGCCGGTGGGCCGACGGCGTCCCGTGGACGTGGGCGTCAGGCCGGACTCTCGACCGGCCGCCAGACCAGCAGCGCCTCGCGCTACATGCTGACCGGTCAGATGGTCGCGTGCAATAGGAAGCACCGCGAGGCGGTCGTCCCGTCACCGCGGTCCCTCGCTCCTCGCCTTGATCCCCTCGGCCTCGGCCGCCAGGTAGCGATCGGTGAGGCGGCGGTAGAACCGCCCCACCACCGCGCCCACGGGCCCGGCCTGCTCGACCGACAGACTCACGCGGGTGCCGCCGCTGCCGAGGTCCTCCACCACGTGCCGAGCAGTGGTGCGGACGCCCGGGCCGGTGGCCACCCAGGTGAACGAGCGCCCCGGCTCGAGTTCGGTCACCACGTACTCGGTCGGGGGGATCCGGGGCTGCTCCACCCGGGCACGGGACCCGACCGCCAGCGGGCCGTCGTCCAGGCGCCGCACCGCGGTCACCGTCGACGCCCACTCCGGCCACCGTTCGACGTCGAGCAGCACCTCCCAGACCCGACCGACCGGGGCCCCGACGTCGACCGTCGTGCGCTGCTCCACCGGACCATCCTGCTCCTGCGAGATCACGTGTCGACGCGTCCGCCTCGCTGGAGAGCGCGGGAGGACGGGATGCCGGTCGCGGGGCTCCCGTCGTCTCACCGGGACGGAGCCGGACTCGTCCGACCAGCGGTCCGGTCGCAGACGCGAACGGCTCGCACGTCCGGCGTCCAGCACCCACCGGGCGGGTGCCAGGTCAGTCCGACCAGACCGGCGGCCGCCTGGCGAGGAAGGCGGCCAGCCCCTCACGGAAGTCCGCCGTCGCGCCGAGCGCCACCGCCTCCTCGCGCTCGATGGCCAGGCCCTCGTCGAAGGGCAGGTCGACACCCTCGGTGATGCAGCGCCGGATCGCCGCCAGCGCCCGCGCCGGCTTCCGGGCCAGCCCCTCGGCGTAGCCCTGCACCTCCTCACGCAGCCGCTCAGCAGGCACCACGACGTCCACGAGGCCGATGCGGTGGGCTTCCTCGGCACCGAGCAGGGCGCCGTCGTAGAGGAAACGCAGCGCCTGAGGCCGGCCCAGCAGGCGGGCCAGCGCCTGTGTGGCGCCGACCGGCGGGATGAACCCGATGCCGATCTCCGGCTGCCCGAGCCGGGCGGTGCTCGCCGCGAAGCGGACATCGCAGTGCAACACCATCTCCAGACCGCCGCCGACCGCGGTGCCGTGCACGGCCGCCAGCAGCGGTTTCGGCGACGCACGCATCCTGCGCACCAGGTCGTGGCACACGCCCACCCAGCGGCGCATGCCTCCGTCGTCCATCTCCGCGAAGACCCGCAGGTCCGCGCCCACGCTGAAGTGGGCGTCCAGCGCGCTGGCGATCACCACCACCCGGACGGCGGGGTCGGTGAGGTGCCGCTTCAGGGCCTCCGGGACCTCCCGGAGCATCTCCCAGTGGAAGGCGTTGACCGGCGGGCGGTCGTACTCGATCCAGCCCACCCGGTCGTGCACGCTGACCCGCAGGAAGTCGGCCATCCGCCCTCCCCTTCACACCGTCGACCGACCCTAGAGGATGCCGAGCGGGCAGCCGCAGGTCCCGAGGGCCTCGACGACTTCGTGTACCTGTACCTGGGCGAGGGACTCGGCTGTGCCGTCGTCGCCGACGGCGAGGTCCGGCGCGGGTGGGGCGGTCTCGCCGGGGAGATCGCCCACGTGCTCACCCGCGGACCGGGCGGGCGCGCCGTCGCCTTCACCGACGTCTTCGCGACCCGCGGCTGCGGCACCAGGACTCCACGGCGGTGGACGTGGACCGCCTGCTGTCCGCCGTGGACACCGACGGCGACAGTGCGGACGGGACTCTGGCCGCCCTGGCCGAGGCGGTCTGCGGCGTGGTCTCGGCCCTCGTCGCGGTGACCGATCCCCAGCTGGTCGTCGTCGGCGGCGCCTGGGGTGTCCACCCGGCCGTGCTGCAGGCTGTCTCCGACCGCGCGGCTGGACTCCCCCGGCGCGTCCCCCTCCGGGCCGCCCAGGTCACGACCCGACCTGCCCTCAGCGGAGCCCGCGCAGCGGCGCTCCGCGATCTCCGGGCGGCGATCTCGACCCGTCAGCAGCCGCCGGCCCGACCACGTCGGTGCGACCGCCGCCACGTCACCGGGGCGTCGTGGACCAGCGCGTCCTATCGGGTGTCACGGGGTCCCGGCCGCCGTCGTCTCCGTCCCCTGTCGCGCGCCCGGCGCGCCGGCTCCGACAGGGGCCGACACGTGTCCACGGGAACCGTCCTCACCCGTCCCCTCGCGAACACCCGGCCTGCCGCGACCGACAGCGGAGTGAGCCGCTGCCCGCTGAGGTGAGCCAGGCCGCTGCGGTCGACACCGTCCACCGACTCCGCTACCTCGTGTCCGGCGTCGGCGGACGACTCGGCAGACCCTCGGAGGAGCGGCGCAGCACGGGTCCTTGTCGCCGGTATCGACGGGGGTCACGCTGCCGAGGGTGACCGAGTCACCCGAGCAACGGCTCCACGAGCTCCTGTACCACGGCGACCAGGCCGCGTGGACCACTGCGGCGCTCGTGCTGTCCCTTCGGGACCGGGCAGCCACCCCGTTGGCCGACGCCGCCCGACAGGTGACCACGGCCCTCGACCTCGACCTCCCCGCCGCCCTCGCCGGGCGTGACCCGGCTGCCGCGGCCGCGCAGGCCGCCGCTCCGCTGCTGCAGGCCGCGGCGGCGGTGCGCGGGGATGCCGTGCTGTGGGCGCAGCAGCCCGACGAGGCGCTGCTGGCCCAGGGCCTGGCCAGCGCGCGGAACGGGGCCCGGTTCGTCGAGTTCGCCGCCACTGCGATGCCAGGGCTGCTCGCGGCACTGGATCGGCCCGGCGCCCGCGTGCTCGACGTCGGCACCGGCGTGGGCGCCCTGGCGGTCGCCGTGGCCGAAGCGCTGCCGCGGGTGACCGTGGTCGGCATCGACGTCCTGCCCCGCGTGCTCGCCCTGGCCGAGCGGGTCCGCGCAGCCAGCCCTGCAGCCGATCGGGTCGTGCTGCGGCAGCAGGACGTCGCGACGCTGGGTGAGGAGGACGCCTACGACCTGGGCTGGGTGCCCGCACCGTTCGTCCCCGAACCTGCGCTGCGGCCGGGCCTGCGGGCAGTCACCCGAGCTCTCCGGCCAGGCGGCTATCTGGTGCTCGGCCACGGCAAGTACGTCGGCGACCCGGTCGACGACGCGCTCAACCGGTTCCGGACCCTCGCCTACGGTGGCACCGCCCTCGACGACGCCTCGGCGCAACAGGCCCTCGTCGACGCGGGACTCGACGCGGTCACCACCACGCCCACTCCCCTCGGCAGCCCGGCCATCACCGTCGGTCGCAAGCCGACCTGACCGCCTCGCCGACCGGGACGAGGAGGGATGACATCCTCGGACCTCGTGGCCACCTCACGAGGGCCGGCACAGTGATCCCCGACGCCGAGGCCTCGGCCACGTGCCGGTGACCCGGACCGGCAGTGACGTCTCCTCGAGGGAGCGGTCCCCGCGGCGGGCGGCTCCCCTGGTCTGCAGGTGCACCTGTTGCGTGCCCCGCAGGCTCACCGTGGCACCGGTCGGTGGGCGATGCCGGCCGTCGACGAGGGCCTGGATCCAGCGGTGGCCGGTGACCGCGTACGTGACGTCGGCGGTGGCGCCGTCCTGGGCGGTGTGGCTGCCGCTGCCCGCCCGGACCCAGGGCTGGATCGGCAGCGACCCATCGCCGGTACGGCACCTGCTGGTCAGGCTGGGACCGCGACGTCGATCGTCGTCACCGACTCGGTCACCGGCCGCGCGGGTCCGGCGGACCCGGGGCGGCGACTGGTGGCGCGGCCGGGGTCGGGCGTGGGCGTCCGACCCCGACGTACCGCCGGCGCTGCTGCTGATCTGCGGCAGCGTCGCGGCACGGGTGGGCGGCCAGTCACCGGCAGACCTGGACTCGCAGGCGGCGGTGACAGCACTCGCCGGACGTGCTGCCACCGCCGCCGTGAGTCGCTCCGCGTACGGGACGGTCCTTGGTCGAACTGGTCGAGGTGACCGGTCGTCGCCGAGCACGCCTCATCGGTCTGGCCGGTCTCCTCGACGCCGGGTGAGCTGGTCGGCTACCCCGGCTTCGCTCCGCCCGGCCAGGCCGCAGCCGGGCCGGCGCTCAGCCCGATGATCACCGTGGCGAGGGCACCGGTGACCGGTGTCCCTTCGGCTCGTCAGTCGTGGCCCTGCCAGTTGTCGTGGGCGTAGCGACCGCCACCCTCACCGTCGCCGCGACCGCGGTTGCCGTCGAACCACGTGCACAGGTCCATGACCTTGCGCGCGTCGCTGGTATCGATCGTCTCGGTGAGCAGCTCGCCCGTCTCCAGGTCGACTGAGAAGTGGAAGGTGACCGAGCCCTTCGTCAGGTATGACAGACGCGGCAGCCCAGCGGCGTCGAACGCGGCTTCATCGATGGGGCCGAAGCCGGCGAGCAGGATCGAGTTCGCCTCCAGGTAGTTCTCGACGGTGCCGTCCGGCTGGAACAGCTCATAGCCCTCACCCGAGATGTCGAGCTCCTCGATCGTCTGGCCGGTGTCCTCGCGTGTGACGTCGACGGTCTGTTCGCCGCGGATCTCGAGCAGGACGCTGCCGTCCTCGTTCACCGTCTCACGGGCCTCGACCTCGGCGACGTCACCGGTCGTGAACGTCACCGTGGTGCCGCACGCCGGACCCGAGAACGCGCCATAGTAATCCGGTCGCAACTGCTCGATCGGGACCCAGCCGGCGTCGTTGTCCGGCGCCGGTTCACCGGAGTGGGCTCCCGCTGGCGACGCGATCAGCGCCAACGTTCCGCTGGCGACCAGGACAACGCCGGCACGTGTTGAACGGTTCATGGGGGGCTCCTCACTGAGCGGTGTCGACCTGCCGTTGATCTCTCGACCGTCGTAGGGCCCTGATGAGCCTCCCCCTGACCCCGCGCAGACTGTGATCGGGGTCACAGCACCTGTCCAGTGGCCTCGTAGCGAAGCGGAACGTCATCGTCGCCATCGACCCGCCGGTCGTCACACCAGGCATGTGGCCGTTCACGGTGACAACGGTCCAGGTGGACCTGGATCGTTGTCACTCGACCGCCGATCAGCCGACGTGAGGGCGCTGACCAGGCTCGCGCTGGCGGACGCAGACGAGGGTGACGGCCACGCGGGCCAGCGCCGTGATCGTCTTGGCGGTGCGCTCGAAGCGGAGGGCGAGGCATGGGCAGGACGACGGCCAGCTCAGGGTGTTCGACGACCCAGCGGCGGGAGCCGAGGCGGACGCCGGAGTCGTGGCCGATGCGGGCGGTCCTTCGCGGTGATCCCGCGGCGGCGCAGGTAGCGACGCACCCGTGGGTCGTCGTAGCCCTTGTGGGCGTGCAGCTCCAGCGGCCGGCGGCACGGATGCCGCGGGCCGCCGAGCGGGGCGCGTCCGCGCCGGCGGCTACACCGTCCGCGTGACGGCCTCCATCCGGTACTGGACGCAGGCCCGGTCCGGCAGCTCCACCGCCTCGGACACAGCAACGGACGCTCACCCAGGGTGACGGCCACCGCTGGGACTGCTCGGCGCGCTGCTCGTCGCCGGTGGAGCGGTGCTGCTGTCCTGGGGTGCGCCGCTGTGGGTGCCGGTCGTCGTCGCGGTCGTGGTCGTCGGCGGCCAGTGCGCGGTGGCCCCCTACCTCGTCCGGTCGCTCATCCCGGCCTACGAGATCCCCCGCGCCGGCGACGGGTACGACACCAGTCGGTATCCGCGCTCAGGTGCTGGCCGAGATCGTCGAGCGCCGGTGCCGGGAGGCCGGCGTGCGGCCGGTGCGGCTCGGCGTCGTCGACGACGGGACACTGAACGCCTTCACCTTCGGGCACACCCACGGCAACGCCGCCATCTACGTCACCGCCACGCGGGTTCCGCCGCACCGAGGTCACCGTCGACGCCCACTACTCCGGCCACCGCTCGACGTCGAGCAGCACCTCCCAGACCCGTTGGACCGAGGCCTCGACGTCGATCGTCTCGCGCTGCTCCTCCGCGCCATCCTCCTGCCTCACGTCGGGGTGGGATGTCGACCGGAGGCCTCCAGGGTCTGATCGATGTCCTGCGCCCGGTATCCGGGTCTGGTGCGAGTGCACGACTGCGCCAGTCGACCCGGGTCGACGACATCACGAACTGAGGCCCTCTGGCCGGCGTCCGGACGAGCGCTGGTGCGGTGTCAGTCGCGGCCGGGGCCGGTCGCCGCGGCGCTCACGGCATCCGGACCGGTTCGACTGCGGCCGTGGAGACGTCCTCGAGGAGCGGGTGGGCCGGCTCGTCCCGGGGGCCGCGGCCCCGGGTGCGTGTCGTCCGCTGCGCGTCGGCCGGCCCACCAGCCGTATCCGCCGGTGACGACCAGGGTGCCGAGGAAGGCCGCGTAGCCCCACGCCCACGGGTCGTCGGCCCTCACCTCGGTTCGATAGCGGAGCAGCACGAGCAGCTCCAGCACCCCGAAGACGGTGTAGGCGACCGCGGGGATGACCAGTCGGGTCAGATCCCGCTCCCGGATGCCCAGCGCGGCAGCGACTCCGAAGGCGATCAGCCAGGAACCGACCACCTGGCCGCTCAGCGTCCCCAGCTCCCACGGCCAGAAACCGGTCATGTCGTCGAGCGTGTGGTGGACCGTCGCACCACCGAGGTACAGGACCACACCGGCCCCGGCCATGGCGGCGCCCTGGACGGCGAGCAGCGCCACCAGCCAGGCCGGCATCGGGCGGCCGACCGGCTCGGCCCGGACCCGGCGCGCCTCGTGCCCGAGGTAGACCGCGAGGCAGCCGGCGGGGACCACCAGATAGACGACGAGCCAGAACCACGCGGCGAACTGCGCGGACGGTGCCCCGGCCACCAGTCGCAGACCGTGGTTGTGGATGAGCGTCGCGACGAGGGTGAGGACGGTGTACACGGCCACCGTGACGACGGTGATCCGGACCCGGCTCCACCGCCGCTCCCGCAGGGAGAGCAGGGAGAGGACGAAGCCCGCGGCGAAGGCGGCGCCGAGGAAGGCCGCCGTCAGCTCGTTGTGGATGCGCCAGGCGAAGTCGTGGTGGGCCGAGGCCCCGACCAGCAGTCGCAGGACGGCCAGCGCCGTCAGGCAGCTGAACGCGGCCAGCAGCAACCGGCCGCCGACCCCGACCTCGTCCGTCCGAGCCCGCCCCTCGGATGGCTCTCCCGGGGCCTGCACATCGGGTTCGCGTGGATCCATCGGTGCGCCACCCTCGTCGACCTGCTCCCCCGCACGGACCCGGCGACGGGCCGGCTGCTCGGTCCGAGGCCTGTGCGCAGGATCGTCCTCGGCCGAGAGCCAGACAAGGGGTAGGACCGGTCGACCGCGCAGGCCGGCGACGACCGACGCAGAGCGAGGGTCCTCGATCACCCGGTGCGACCGACCTCCCGCCCCCGGACCTGCGCGACCTGTCCACCCAGGTCCGCTGGTCGGTTGCGCTGATCGAGGAGAGGCACGGAGCCCCTCCCCGAGATGACGCGGCTACCGCTCGGACGTGCGTCCGGTCTCCGCGGCGGGTGCGCCGGTGGGAGGCCCGGAGTCCGCCGAGGCGTCGCGCGCCCTCGGCACCGACGTCGTCGTTGCACGACCGCTCGGGCTGAACCGCTGGACGAAGTCCAGCGCCGTCTGGGCGACCTCGCGCCAGCCGTGGTCGATCGTGAGGGCGTGGCCCCGGTTCGGCATCCTCAGGATCTCCGTCACGGCAGGATTGCGCCGCTGCCGCTTGTAGGCGGCGTTCGCGATCGCCCACGGCACCGTGTGGTCCTTCTCGCCCTCGATGATCAGCAGCGGACCGCGGTCGGGGTTCTTCGTGTCGACCTTCGCCTCCGTCCGGGGATTGAGGTTCGCGTTGCCCATCTGCACGAGCGAGAGCCCGGAGCCGGCGACGTGGTACCTCTCGTAGAGCTCCCTCGCCTCCTCCTCGTCGAGCGCGTTCGCCCAGCTGTACCTGAACTGGTCGAAGGTGAGCGTGAGCGCTCGGCCGCGGGTGCGCGGGTTGATCAGGAACGGGCCCGCCGACCGGAGCGTGGCGACCGGCAGCGGCAGGACGCCGCGGAAGACCCCGGGGTCGATCGCCACCGTGGCCGCCGAGAGGCCTCGGCCCGCGAGCATCTGCGCCAGCAGACCCCCGGTCGAGTGCCCGATGAGGGCCGGCTTGCTGTCCAGGGCCTCGATGACCTCGGTGGTGTGATCGGCGATCTGCCTCAAGGACTTCCGGGCGAGGACCTCCGGCTCCGCCCGGGCGGCTTCGATCGTGTCCGGATCGTCCGGCCAGTCCGGTGTGAGCGGTGCGTAGCCGGCCTGCCGGAAGAGGTCCGCCCAGTTGGCCCAGCTGCTCGGCAGCAGCCAGAGGCCGTGGATGAAGACGACCGGGGTGCCGCCGGAGGCGTTGGCGGCCTCGATCTCCCGGATCTCCCGCTCGGACGTCGATGCCATGACGAGCCTCCTCCGGTCGGAGTGGATGAGTCAGGGAGTGCTGGGACCTGACGAGGGCCTCGGCAGCGCGACCTCCTGCGCCTCGGAACCGTCCTGCCGCGGTGGCTGCTGGTCAGCGTTGCCTCGCACTGCTGCCACCGGGGTCCTCGCGCGGATCGTCCCCGGCCCGTCCTGACCCGCACCAGGGCTCTTCGTCCCTCGGGACCAGCCATGCCTGCAGCGGTGTGATCGCGGAACCGGCCCGTGACGTCACCAGCGCTCGGTGAGCAGGTCACGCACCGGCCGGTCGGCCTCCGCGTGGATGAGGGCCGCGCTGTCGGCCGCCCCCAGCCGCTCGGCGAGCGCGGCGCGGGTGCGCACCCAGCCGGTGCGGTCGGGCGGGAAGACGTCCGCGCCGATCGACCGGCGTATCCCGTCCGCCGCGCCGGTGAGACGGGCGGCGCGCTCCGGCTCGCCCGCCGCCACCGCCTCAGCAGCCATGCCGTCGAGCGCCCGGGCGGTGGTCTCCCGGCTGTCCATGGACCGGCTGCGCTCGAGCGCCTCGGACAGCACCCGGTGAGCCGTGTCGAGGTCACCGCGGGCGGTGTGCGCCAGCCCCAGGTTCACCAGCGCGTTGCCCAGGAAGACGTCTGTCCCGGCCGTCCGGGCGAGCGCGGCGCTCTCCTCGAGCAGCGGCACGGCGTCGTCCGGGAGGTCGCGGAGGAGCTTCGCCCCGCCGAGGGAGAGCAGGGCGAAGGCGAGGCCCCACCGGTCACCGAGCTCCCGGAGGGCGGCCACGGCTGCCTCGAGGAGACCCTCACCTGCCGCGGTGTCGCTGCGGGCCACGAGCAGTCCGAGCGGGATCCTCGCCAACGAGGCCGACCGGTCGTCACCCAGCTCGCCGGAGAGCTCGACTGCGGTCCGCAACGCCGGGAGAGCGCGGCCCTCCTCACCCAGCTCGAAGCTGAGCATCCCGAGGACGAACGACGCGTCGGCACGCACCGCCGGCGTGAGGTGTGGCTGGTGCGCCAGCAGCTCCTCCATCCAGTCGATGCCCGGCCGGAGCAGGCCGTGTACCCACCAGAACTGCCACAGCGCCCGGCCGAGCCCCGCTGCCTCGTCGAGGGCGCCGCCGTCGAGGAACGTGCGCATCGCGGCACCGAGGTTCCCGGACTCCGTGACGTACCGGTCGAGCGTGGACCGGTCGAGGGCGCCGCGCTCCGCCGTGTGGACACCGGCCGCGAACCGGAGGAAGAACCGCGCGTGGTCTCCGCGGACCTGATCGGCCTCCCCGCTGGCCTCCAACCGTTCGAGCGCGAGTTCCCGGACGGAGTCCAGCATGGCGAACCGGGGCTCACCCGAGGCGCCGGGAGCCACCTGGACCAGGCTCTTGTCCACCAGCGAGGCCACCGAGGAGAGGACGTCGGACACCTGCTCGTCGCCGCACACGGCCTCCGCCCCCTCCAGGGAGAAGCCCCCGCGGAACACGGCGAGCCGGGCGACGACCACCTCGTCGTCGTCATCGAGCAGGTCGAAGCTCCACTCCACCGTCCGGCGGAGGGTCCGTTGCCGCTCGGGCAGGTCCCGGGACCCACCGGTGAGGACGCCGAGCCGCGACCCGAGCCGGCCCAATAGCTCGACCGGCTGGAGCAGCCGGACCCGCGCAGCGGCCAGTTCGATGGCCAGCGGCAGCCCGTCCAGCCGCCGGCAGATCTCGGCGATCGCCCGCAGTTGGTCGTCGTCCAGGTCGACGTCGGCCCGCGCGGAGCGCGCCCGGTCGACGAACAGCCGCACCGCCTCCGACCGGGCGAGGACGTCGATCGGCTCCTCCGCTCCCACGGTCCCCAGTGACGGGACGACGACCACGTGCTCGCCGGTGAGGTGGAGCACCTCCCGGCTGGTGGCGAGCACCGTGAGGCCCGGCGCCGCACCCAGCAGCTGCGTGATCAGCGGCGCCCCGCCGACGACCTGCTCCATGTTGTCCAGCACGAGCAGCATCCGCCGGGGGGCGAGGAACGCCGCGAGGGCCTGCTCCGGGAACCGCCCTCCGCCGTCGGGCAGGCCGAGGGCGGTCGCGACGGCATCGGCCAGCAGCTCGGGAGCCCGGACACTGTCCAGCGGCACAGCGACCACGCCGTCGGGGAACGAGCCGCGCACCTCGGCGGCGACCTGCACCGCCAGCCTGGTCTTGCCGATCCCGCCCGGTCCGACGAGGGTCACCAGACGGGTGGCGGCGTCGGACAGCACGCCGCGCAGCCGGGTGAGTTCCTGCTCGCGGCCGATGAACGAGCTGACGGGTGCAGGCAACCGCCACTGTCCGATCGGCTCGCCGGCGGGCGGGGGCTCCGGCAGCTCGAACCGCTCGCTGAGCAGGAGGGCGAGGTCGTCGGCCACGAGGACGGCGAGTTCCTCGGCCGTGCCGAAGCTGCGGTAGGAGAGCCCGTCGGAGCCGATCCGGTCGATCAGCTCCACCAGACGGGGATCCCGATCGGGAGCCGGCGTCTTGAGGTAGACGAGCTTGGGCTTGCCCGCGGCGGCCAGGTACTCGTCCTCCAGGCCGGACACGGACTGGCCCGGAGCCACCCAGCCGTACGACTGCCAGTAGACGCCGACGAAGACGTCGCTCTGCTGCAGGTAGGCGAGGTACAGCTCTCGGGGCGGGTGCGGCCGGGCGCCGAGCTCGAAGAGCACCGGCGTGAGGCGCAGCCGCTCGACCGCGCCGCGCACCGCGACGCGTTCGTCGGCGAGCTCCCGCATGGTCGAGCTGACGAACACCCGGAGTCTCTGGTCCGGCGTCCGGATCGGCACGACTGCCCCCTCGCACCCCGGGTCAGGCGACCGGTGGGCCGATCCCCGGGTCGATCGACCCGCTCACGAGGACGGCACCACCGGCACGCACCGGGACGACCACCCTCCTGTTCGGTGGCGGACGTGGCGTGCGCGCATGATGCCGCTTCCCAGCAGCTGCGTCACCGGCCGCCGACCCGGTGTCGGGCGACGGCGCGACCACCGGGCCGGGCGGTCGCGGGGTGAGGATGGCGCGGTGGCTGACACAGCGGCCACCCGGGCGGACCGGCAGGTGGCCCGGGTGCGCGACGACCCAGCCGGGCGCTTCGAGCTGGCCCGGCGGTTCTACCGGCACGCCGACGGGCCACGGCGGTGGTACGGCCGGGCGGAGCTGAGGTTCCTGCGCTGGGAACTCGCCCGCGGTGTGCTGGCGCCGCTGCACGCGGATCCCCCGGGCAGCCCCTGGTGGCGAGCGGTCAACCAGCGGCTGCTGCGCGACAAGGTCGAGGCGGACCTCCTGGTCGACGGGGTCCCCGGGACGGCCGGCGCGGCCGGCGTCGAACTGTGGACGGCGTTCATCCGGCGACCGGACCCGGCGGCCTGGTACCGCGCCCACAACGCCAGCGTCGTCGCGGCCTACCTGGAGCACGAACCGCTCGCCGCGGAGGAGCTCCCGGTGGAGCGGTTCATGATGAACGTGGCGCTGCTGCGGCTGCTCTTCACCCACGCCCTGGTGGCCCGGCCGCGCCTGGCCCTGGGTCCTCTCGCGCGACTCGGGCCGGCCCTCGTCGACCCCCGGGGCCCCACCGTGGGGCTCTTCCTCGACCTGCGCCGGTCCTTCCCCACCCACTACCCGCTCCGGCTGTCCCTCGGGCAGGCCATCGCGGCCGAGCAGCCGCTGGCCCGAGCTCTCGACTACGGGGTCATCGCGCCCCGGTTGCCGGAGCTGTACGCGTTCTCCGCCGCATGCCTCGGCGAGCCACGGCTGACCGGCCTGCTGGACCAGGGCGGAGCCCCGGCGTACGCGTGGCCGCCGGAGGACCGGGACTTCTGGAGGACCGGCAACACCGGGCGACACCTGCGCTCGATCGCCCGGTTGACCGGTGCGGGCACCGGCTACGACCGGCAGTTCTGCTCCTGACGCCGCTGGGCCACGGTGCCGTCGTGATCGCCGTGCCGGCCGGGCCCGGCGACCTCGACGCACCACCCGTTGCGGACTCACGTGCGCCGGGATGCCTGCGTCACGTACCGGTGGACCTCCGAGATCGCCGTCGCTCCCTCGCCGACGGCGGCCGCGACCCGCTTGACCGACCCGGAGCGGACGTCGCCGGCGGCGAAGACGGCGGGCACGGAGGTCTGCAACGACAGGACCTCAGCGCCCAGCCCGGTGTGCTCCTCGGCGGACCGACCTGTGAGGACGAAACCGTGGTCGTCGAGGCGGATCTGCTCCGGGAGCCACGCCGTGTCGGGAACCGCGCCGATCATGACGAACAGGGCGGTGGCCGGCACCTCCCGTCGCTGGTCCGTCCGCCGGTCCCGGAGGACGAGCGTCTCGAGGCGGACGGAGCCTCCTCCGTCGACGACCTCGGTGTGCGGGGTGACGGTGATGTTCGGGACCGCACCGATCTCCCGGATCAGGTAGTCCGACATGCTGCTGGTGAGCGTGTCGCCGCGGACGACGAGGGTGACCCGGTGGGCGAAGCGGGCCAGGTAGACGGCCGCCTGGCCTGCGGAGTTGCCGGCACCGACGATGTAGACCTCGGCACCGCGGAGCACCGGGGCCTCGGAGACCGCCGACCCGTAGTAGACGCCCGCTCCGACGAGGGCCTCCAGCTGCGGGAGGCCGAGCCGCCGGTACGTCACGCCGGTGGCCAGCACCACCGAGCGCGCGCGCACGGTCGTACCGTCGCTCAGTCCGACCCTCGTGCTGCCCCCGTCCGGAGCGAGCGCCGCGACGCCGATGGTGAACAGGAACTCGGCGCCGAGCATCCATGCCTGGGCGAAGGCGCGGGTGGCCAGGTCGTGACCACTGACACCGCGCGGGAAGCCGAGGTAGTTGCGGATCCGGGAGCTGGTCCCTGCTTGACCACCCATCGCCGTCCGCTCCACGACCAGGGTGGTGAGTCCTTCGCTGGCCCCGTACACGGCGGCGGCCATGCCGGCCGGGCCGGCCCCGACGACGACGAGGTCGTAGCACGCGTGCTGGGGCACGGTGTGCGCGCCGACGGCCTCGGCGATGTCCGCGCGGGTGTACCGGGTCAGCACCCGGCCGTCGCGCAGGAACAGCACCGGCCGGTCCGGGTTGCGGTCGGGCACGGTGGACAGCAGTTCGACCCCCTCCGGGGTGTCCTCGTCGACGAAGCCGAACGGGATGCCGTTGAGCTCCAGCGCCTCCCGCAGCTCGTAGGCGACCGGATCCAGCCGTCGGCCCACGATCCGGAGCAGCTCGAACGGCGGGGTGTTGCGTCGGGCCCAGGCCTCCACCGCCTCGGAGACCACGGGGTACAGCAGGTGCTCCCGTGGACGCCACGGCTTGGTCAGGTGGTGCTCGAGGTAGCCGAGCCCCATCCCCTCGACGATCACCGGCTCGCAGCGCCGGTCGCCGTAGTCGATCAGCAGGGCCCGCTGGGCCTCGGGGAAGAGCTGTTTGCTGCGGGCCAGCAGCATGGCGCCGGTGCACTCCCCCAACCAGTGCTCGGCGACGATCAGCGCCACGTCCCGGCCGTCGTCGCGGAGCCGGGCCAGCAGGGCCGAGGCCCCGTCGAACGACGTGGCCGTCGCGGTGTCGAAGTCCGCGCCGTACCGGCGCAGCAGGTCGGCGCTGAGCTGGTCCACGGTCGACCGGTCCCGGTCGACCACGACGAGCAGCGGTCGGTCCATGCCGGGCACTCCCCCAGTCAGGACGGCACGACCCGGCCGAGCCGGCCGGGTGCCTCACCGCGGCGACCGGCACCCGGCGTCGGGTGGGCGCTCATGTGAGGAACAGGCCGATCCCGAGCGTGACGGTGACGACGGCGAGTGCCAGCCCGCCCAGGATCGTCAACCACAGCACGCCGTTGGGCCTGTCGGCGTCGGGTCGGAGGATCGAGAGGAAGAAGCCCAGGGGCATGAGGATCGGCGCGATGGCGAATCCCGTGCGGACCACGGCCTTCCAGCCGCCGGACAGGTCGGTCTGGTCGACGTACAGGAGACCGACCAGCGCGAAGACGATCCAGACCCCGGCATGAGCGTGCCCGGCGCGGAACAGGTGCCGGCGCACGGGGTTGTCCAGGTATCCCGGGATCTTGCGACTGATCATGGCCAATAGCGAGACCCCGCCGATCTCGACGGTCGGGACCGCCACCAGCAGGACGGCGGCCACCAGTGTCGACGCCTCGGACATGCCGCTCCCCTCTCCGGGCCCGCCCCGCGCACCCCTGGCTCGGACCGCCGTCAGGGTCCGGGGTGCCGTGGAGCCGGACGGTCCCCGCTGGTCGAACCTCCCGGGCAGCGGTTCAGCGCCCGGAGCCCGCAGCCGGTGTCCCGGAACCGGTCACGCGACGCGGTCAGGACAGCCCGGCGCCGGACGGGACGTCCTCGAGCGAGCCGCTCTGCCTGGTGATGACGAGTTCGTCGACCTCCAGCCGGGCCAGGCGGAGATCACGCACCTCGGCACGACCGATGACGAGGCGGCCCACGGCCAGGGACCCGATCGCCGCGGCCCCGACCGCCAGGGCACCGACCGCGGCCGCGCCGGCCGCCGCCGCGCCGATCGCCAGCGAGCGGACGGCCACCGCACGCACGGCCATCGGGCCCATCGGACCCACCGGCCGGACTGCGGCGCGGCGCTTCGTGCTCAGGCGTGCCCTTCCATCGTGTGTGCGCATCGGACTGTCCTCCTTCCGCAGCGGCAGCCGGGTGCCGCTGCCACGGTCCAGCGAGATGGGAGGAACGTCGCCGCCTCGACGGGCCTCCACCGGCCGGCCTGGTCGCGGCTCAGGAGCGGGATCGCGAGCACCGCCCGCTGCCCGGGCCGGCCGAGCTCCACGAGTGGGTGGCCGGGAGCGACCTCCAGCGGGCCGAGTATCGGGAACCGCACGGCTGGCACCTCCCCGCTCGCCCTCCCCAGCGGATGGGGGTGGAGTCAACTCCGGTCGTGTCGGTTCCGCTAGGGACTGCTGGACGGATCGTGGAAGTCAGGTCAGGCGCGGCGAGGTCGAGCGCTCCGGCGTGGTCCCGGCGTGTCCTGTCGTAGCGGGTGGCAGCCTGTGCCTCGCTCGGCCTGGCAGGATCCGCATCGCCTCACGGCGAACGGGGTCCCTGGCCGCTCGCGGGGCCCAACGGCACGCGCCTGCCGACCACCCTGCGCCTCGTGCTGGGGCTGAACCGGCCGACCTCCGGCACTGCGACCGTCGCCGGCCGCTCGCCTGGACGCTCGGCTGCGCACACGCCGCCGCCGTGACTGCGCACGACGCCGACCCGCCGGTGCTCCGCCGCAGCCCGCACGGCCGGCTGCGGGATCCGGAACACCAGCGGCGACCTGCGCCGCGCCCTCGACCGGGTCGGCTCCGACTGGTTCCCCTCGCACGGGTTCGGCACGACCGTCGCCACCCGGCTCGACGAGGCCGGGCTGTCCGCCCGGCAGAGCGCCGACCACCTCGGCCACCGCCGACCCAGCCTCACCCAGGACGTCTCCATGAGCCGGACGTCCATGCGGACCGGTGCCGCTGCGGCGCCTACTCCGCGAAGGCCAGGTCGCTTCCCCGCCCCGCGGTAAGACCGAGTACGACCTCGGGCTCACCCGCCGGATCGACGCGCCCCTCCCCGGCTGAGCGGCTCCGTGCCGGGTCGTTCGCCCCTGTCTGCGGCCCGTCGTACCTCATAGCGTGCTCGGGGTGACGCTGACCGTCGGGAGCGCCGCCGTCGAGCAGTACGCCACGGCCTGGCGCGAGACAGATGCCGCCGCGCGCCGGACGCTGCTGGACGCGTGCTGGGCCGAGGACGGCGTCTACTGCGACCCGCTGAACCGCGTCGAGGGCCGCGACGGGCTGTCGTCGCTGATCGGGTCGTTCCAGGAGGGGAGCCCAGGCGCGCGCATCGACGTCGTCAGCGGCGTCGACGAGCACGACGGCTACCTGCGGTTCGCCTGGCGGATGCTGGCAGCCAACGGCTCGGTCGCTCTCGAGGGGACCGACTTCGGCGAGGTCGACGGCGAGGGCAGGCTGCGCCGGATCGTCGGCTTCTTCGGCCCACTGCCGACCTGAGCCGGGCGGACAGACCGACGCGAGCGGCGCACGATCGCCCTGCCGCTGTTCGGCGTCGACCTGCTCCGCCGCTGCTGCGCCCCGCCCTGGACCGGGCCGGCTTCGACCGGGTGACCTCGCGCACGCCCAGATCGCGTGACAGGCCGGTGACGGAACCGCTACCACCGTGACGGTCTTCAGGTCCTGAGGCGCGGTCACCGTGGAGCCGGATGTGGACGTACCGGAGAACGGGTCCCAGCGGGAGCTGGTCTCGCCGTCGTCCCGCGTGCGGCACCCCTGGACGGAGAGGGTCCGGCGGCCGGGTGCGCCGCCCGACCGCGACGGCACTGACATCGCCAGACGACCCACGCGCCTGCGGGGCGCCGCCCTTGCGCGCGGCGCGATGTCGACCACCAGGGTGTCCGCCCAGTCCGCGGCCTGCTCCAGGTGGTCGAAGAAGCCGAAGACCCCGCCCCGCTGGCGGACGGGGATGAGCCGCAGACGCGGGGCCTGACGCAGCCGCGGCACCGGGGTGGCCGTCCCGGGCACGACCGGCCGGGCGCGGGCTGCTCAGGAACGTGGTGAGCAACGGGACCGGGGTGTCGGCGCTGTCCTCGTCGTGGCGCCACTCGACCTGGACACCCTGGCCGCCACCCACCCCGACGCCCACACCCTCGACCTGGCGATGTCGCTGGACAACCTGGCGAACCGGCGAGCGCGGCGGACCGATTGGCGCGCTGACGGCGCTCCGCGGCGATTCAGTTGCGCAGCGCCGCGTGGTTGACCCCGAGCTCTCCGGTGAACCTCGCGGACGCTGCGGCGGCTGTCGAGGACCAGCTGCGCGGCGCGCTGCCGGAGCTCCTCGGGCTACTTGCTCCGTCGGCCCACCCTGGCCTCCCTCCTTGGCTCGCGCCGAGTCTGGAGGTGTTCAGCCGACAGGGGTCACGTCACCGGATCCCTGATCGCCTACGACCACTGGACGGTGGAGGCCGTGATCCCGAGGATCTGATCGAGGACCTCGTCGGGCCGGTGACACGGGCGACGATCAACCTGCGGGCGCAGTAAGTCGTGCGGGCATCAGCGTGGACCACGAAGAGCTCCGGTCAGGAACGGCGACGTCAGGCACCGCCACCTGTTCCGGAAGTCTTCGTGATGCCACTACACCGACTCTGAACAACGTCCCTGGTCGCGACAGCTAGCCGACAACCGTGACCGTTCGGGTGGCCAGACTAGAGTCCTCATTCCGAGGGAACAGTGCATTGATGTCCGGGTCGGCGAGGATCTTGGCCACGATGGTGGTGCTACCGCCTGCTGGACCGGATCCCGCTCTGCCGGTGAAGGTGAATTCGTCTGTTTCTCCGATCTGGAGGATGGAGATGTCAGGACTGGCTGGATTGAATTCGAAGAAGCCGACTTCACTGCCCGCGGAGATTGGGTTCCCGCTGCCGTCGAGCGACGTCCCACTGCTCGGAACGCGGATCTTGATGACGTTGGGGTTCGGCACCCGGATCGAGTAGCGCACGTTGGTCAGGATGATGCCGCCGTCGGCTGCCGTTGCGTTGGCCACCCTCACCTTGAACGTGAAGGTCTCGCCAGGGTTGATCGACGCTCCACTGGCTGGAGTCAGTGTGGACACGGTGACCGTCACCTTGCCATTCAGGTAGGCCCTCACTGCCTGGGGGAGATCCGAAAGGTTGACAGTCATGGTGGTGCCTCCGTGCAGGATGAGTGTCGGACCAGGACGTCGATCTTCCGACTGTGGCGTCACCTCAGCGTCACCGATGCGTTGTCGCCCTTGGCCTCACCGTGCAGGCTGCTGCGTGAACGGATGCCACCGACAATTCGGGCCTACCGATGAGCGGTTTGCTGTTGCGCACGCCCATGGACGTGCTGCGCGTCCGACGCTCTGATGACGGCGTCGTGTCCAACGCCGCCACCGACGGCGCGCGCGCCTTCTACCGCCGCGAACCCGGCCTGCAGCTGCACTCAGCCTCGACGACGGAGGCTCGACGGTGACCCGGTCGGCGCGTGAGGATCTCGCGCTGTCGTGGGCCGACGACGGTGAGGCCCTCACCCACTTCGACGTGGTCCGCCCCGGTGGGCACGTCTGCCGCCGGGTACGGACCGACCTGGACGTCGATCTTCTCGACCGCGTCGACCACGTCGCAGCCTGATGAGTGCGTCGGCGAGCCGACCTGCTCTCTCCTGGGCTTGAGGTAGCGGTCATTGTCGACGGTTGCTCTGCCACGGCTGTCCGCGGCACGGGCGGGTGCCCCGGGGGCAAGAGCGACCAAGAGGACGTTGCATCAGTTCGTCGGTAGTCGTCGGGCGCAGATGAGGGTGACGGTCAGGCAGGCCAGCGCGGTGCTCGTGGAAGCGGTGCGGTCGTAGCGCAGGGCCAGGCGTTTGCAGGACAGCAGCCAGCCCAGGGAGCGTTCGACGACCCAGCGGTGCCGGCCCAGACGGGCGCTGCAGTCCCGGCCGAGGCGGGCGATCCTCGCGGTGATCCCGCGGCGGCCCAGGTAGCGGCGCACTCGCGGGTCGTCGTAGCCCTTGTCCCCGTGCAGCTTGAGCGGTCGGCGGGGCGGATGGCCGCGTCCGCCACGGCGGGATGGCCGGCATGCTGTCGAGGAGTGGCTCGACGAAGAGGCGGTCAGCTCACCGCCCTTCTGGCCCGGACGCTGACCGAGTCCAGGCTGGCCCGGGACCAGTCCAGCCGGCCGGCCTCGCCGAGCCGGTCCAAGACGGCCTGGTGCAGCCGGTCGAAGACGCCGGCGTCCGCCCACTCGTGCATCCGCCGCCAGCAGGTCCAGCCCGAGCCGTAGCCGAGCTCGACCGGGAGCTTGGCCCAGCCGATGCCGGTGGACAGCACGAACGCGATGCCCTCGAGCCCGTCCCGATCGGAGGTCCGGGGCCGGCCGGTGCGGCCGTGCACTGCCGGCTTGCGCGGCGGGATCAGCGGCTCGACCAGCGCCCACAGCTCGTCACTGATCAGCCGCGGCGGCGGGGAAGACGCCGACGACGACATGACCCGGACCCAGCGCCGATCCACCTCAGCTCGACAGGGCCCGAGGACCTACTCCCGCAACGACTTCCAAGTGACGATCTCTGTCCGCATGCTGGACGAGCACCGGTTCGACCCGCCGCGGGACGTCGAGGTGGAGAACGACGGTCAGTGGTGGTCCGGCCACCAGACGGCGTGGCGGCTGTGCGATGACGGGTTCGGCAGGCGCGCCGTGGTCACCTGGCGGCAGTTGCACGACTACGGCTGGGGCCGTCACCTCACGAGTGCGCCGCCGGGGCGTGTCCGCCTTCGGGCGCGGTGAGGCGCTGTAACCCCGACGCACAGCTCGGGGATGTCGACCGCCGCGGCGCCGGCACGTCCTCGTCGCTCTCCCGCCACCCGCGGAGAGATGCCCTCGCCCGAGGTGGACGGTCCGCTCGTTTGTCGGTCGCAGATTGGTCGCGGACCACGGCTCGGAGTACGTGTCAGGCCGCTGACCTGCGGTTGTGCTCCCCCGATTGGACTCGGACCAATAGCCCTGCGAGTTGATCTCGAGGTGGTGGGCAGCGATTGGGCAGCGACGACCGCGCAGGTCAGAGCCTGTTTGCACGATCGGTCGGTGTTGGTCATCGTCGGGCGCCGGGGGTGGTTTGTTGGTCGTAGATTGGTCACAGTCGTTCTGTTCGCACTCCTGACCATGACGACGTTGTCCCTGGCGGACGCGAAGGCTCATCTGTCGAAGCTGGCCGCCCGCGTCAGCGGACGGCACGGGCGCGTGTACGTGACCGTGCACGGCAAGTCCTCCGCCGTGCTGCTCGCCATCGAGGACCTCGAGTCGCTCGAGGAGACCACGAGATCCTCGCCGTCGCCGATGACATGCGGCGTCTGCGCGCCCGTGAGGCCGAGCCCGCCCGCGGAGAGGCCGAGAGCCGCGATGAGCTGGAGACGGCCGTGGTCCGCCCTACGGTCGGGGTGACGAGACGACCCGAGGAGCGGCGCCATGGCCGAGGTGGAGTTGCGAGTCAACGGGACCAGTCGGCGGATCCAGCTCGAGCCGAGGGTCAGCCTGCTCGATGCGCTGCGCGAGCGCCTGGAGCTGACCGGCACGAAGAAGGGCTGCGACCAAGGCGCCTGTGGCGCGTGCACGGTGCTCGTCGACGGCGAACGCATCCTCGCCTGCCTCGCCTTGGCCATGCAGTACGGCGACCGCGAGATCACCACTGTCGAGGGTCTCGGGAAACCTGGACGCCTGCACCCTCTGCAGGAGGCGTTCATCCGTTCGGACGGCTTCCAGTGCGGCTTCTGCACGTCCGGCCAGATCTGTTCGGCGGTCGGCATGCTGGCCGAGCACCGGGCGGGCGCCCCGAGCGTCGTCACGCCCCACCTCGCGGCGACCACGACCCCGCTGTCCGCGGCCGAGATCCGGGAGCGGATGAGCGGCAACCTGTGCCGCTGCGGTGCCTACGAGGGCATCGTCGACGCGATCCAGCACGTCGCCGGGCTCGACGACCGCGCCTCGGCTGCGGACCCGGCGGCGGACCGATGAGGCCCTTCAGCTACCTGAGCGCCCCCGACGTCGCCACCGCCCTGCGGGCGATCGCCACCGAACCGGGCGCCAGGCTCCTCGCCGGCGGCACCAACCTCGTGGACCTGATGCGCCGGGACGTCGAGCGCCCGACGACCGTCGTCGACATCTCCACCCTCCCCTTGGCCGAGGTACAGGAGCTGCCCGCCGGCGACCTGCGGATCGGCGCCCTGGTGCGCAACAGCCACCTCGCTGCCCACCCGGTGGTGCGCAGCCGCTACCCGGTGCTGTCCCAGGCGGTGCTCTCCGGCGCCTCCGGGCAGCTGCGCAACATGGCCACGGTCGGCGGCAACCTCCTGCAGCGCACGCGCTGCCTGTACTTCGCCGACGGCACCGCCGCCTGCAACAAGCGCGACCCCGGCAGCGGTTGCGCGGCGATCGGCGGGTTCCACCGGGGCAGCGCCGTCCTCGGCACCAGCGAGCACTGCATCGCCACGCACCCCTCGGACATGGCCGTGGCGCTGGTCGCGCTGGACGCCGTCGTCGAGGTGCGGAGCCTGCGCGGCACCCGCCGCATCCCGCTGGCCGAGCTGCACGTCCTGCCCGGCGACACCCCGGACGTCGAGACCGCGCTCGACCCCGACGAGCTCCTCACCGCGGTCGAGCTGCCGACGCTGCCGGTGGCCGCCTCGTCGCGGTACCGCAAGGTGCGCGACCGGGCCTCGTTCGCGTTCGCGCTGGTCTCGGTCGCCGCGGCGCTGGAGCACGCGAACGGGACGATCACGGCGGCCCGGCTGGCCCTCGGCGGCGTCGCACCCCGGCCGTGGCGGGCATCCCGGGCCGAGCAGGTGCTGGTCGGCGCGCCGGCCACCGAGGAGACCTTCCGCCGGGCGGCCACCGCCGAGCTGGCGGCCGCCGTCGGCCGACCGCAGAACGAGTTCAAGATCGAGCTCGCGCGGCGAGCCGTCGTGGCCACGCTGCACCAGCTGGTGACCGAGGGAGGTGCGGCATGACTCGGGCACCAGAGCGCACCCTGCCTTCCCCGCCGGCTGCTGGACCCGCCCCCACAGTCGGGCGCCCGCTCGACCGCGTGGACGGGTCGGCCAAGACCTCCGGGCTCGCCCGGTACACCGCCGACCACCCCGTCCCTGACCTCGCGCACGCCGCGCTGGTGCACGCCACCGTCGCCCGCGGCCGCATCACCGGCCTCGACACCGTCGACGCCGAGGCCGTCGGCGGGGTGCTGGCGGTCCTGACCCACCACAACGCCCCGCGGATGACGCCGCCGGCGCCGGTGAGCGCGTTCGACCTGAGCACGCTGGCGTCGGGCACCACGGTGAACTACCTCGACACCGACCAGGTGCACTGGAACGGCCAGCCGGTCGCCGTCGTCGTCGCCGACTCGCCCGACACGGCTCGGCAGGCCGCCCGGCTCGTCCGCGTCACCTACGAGGTGGAGCCCGCGGTCACCGACTTCGCCGCCGCACAGGACGACGCGGTCCCGCTGCGCGGCACGCTGCTCGTCCTCGGCGAGGCGCGGACCGGCGACGCCGAACGCGCCCTCGCCACCGCCCCGGTCGTCGTGGACCACCGGTACACCACACCCGCCCAGAACCACCACGCCCTGGAGCCGCACGCCACCATCGCGGTCTGGAACGGCGACCGGCTGACCGTCCACGAGAGCTCGCAGGATGTCGACTGGGCCCGCCGCCACCTGGCCCGGCGCTTCGGGGTGCCGCTCGCGGGCGTGCGCGTTCTCGCCCCGCACGTCGGCGGCGGTTTCTACGGCAAGGCCCCGGTCTGGGCGGGGACGGTGCTCACCGTCCTCGCTGCCCGGGCCACCGGCCGGGCGGTGCGGATGGTGCTCAGCCGCGAGGACGTCACCCGCACCGTCGGGGGACGCACCCCCACCGTGCAGCGCGTCGCGCTCGGCGCGCAGCGGGACGGGACCCTCACCGCGCTCCTGCACACCGCTGTCTCGCAGGTCGGTCGGGTGGGTGGGACACCGGAGCCGGTGGGCTCGCAGTCACGCCACCTCTACGCGGCGCCGAACATCTGGATCCGGCACGCCACGACCACGCTCGACGTCCTCCCGACCACCCACATGCGGGCGCCGGGAGAGGCGGTCGGCACGTTCGCCCTCGAGTCGGCGGTCGACGAGCTGGCCGTGGCGCTGGGGATGGACCCGGTGGAGCTCCGGATGCGCAACGAGCCCGACCGCGACCCGTTGGACGGCAAGCGGTTCTCGCGGCGCGGCCTGCGGAAGGCCTACACCCGCGGCGTGGAACGGTTCGGCTGGGCCGGGCGCACCGCGAGGCCGCGGTCGATGCGCGACGGGCACTGGCTCGTCGGCTGGGGGGTGGCCACCGCCTTCCACCTACCGGTCCGCCTGCCCGCCGACGTCACCGTGCGGCTGCACGCGGACGGCACGGTGCTCGTGCGCTGCGCGTTCCACGAGATCGGCGTCGGCGCGGCCACCGTGCAGACGCAGATCGCCGCGGACGCCCTCGGTGTGCCGGTCGAGGCGGTCACCGTCGAGCACGGCGACACCGACCTGCCGGTCGGGCCGCAGGCAGGCGGCTCGGGGCAGACCGCGAGCGTGGCGACGGCGCTGCTGGAGGCGTGCGAGGAGCTCAAGCGGTCCGCGCTGGCGCTGGCCCGCCGCTCTCCGTCGTCACCGCTGCGCGGTCGGCGGCTGCCGGAGCTGCGGGCCGGGCGCGGAGGGTTGTACCGGGCGGACGCGCCGGACGAGGGCGAGACCTACGGCGTCATCCTGACTCGCGCCGGACGAGCGGAGATCGAGGTCCGCACCGCCCCGGGGACGCGGCTCGGGCGGACGCTGCAGCAGGCCCGGGCGGCCGCCGGCTGGTTCCGCGACCGCAGGCGCTGGGTGCGCGCCGCCACCGGCGCGCACTTCTGCGAGGTCCGCGTCGACGAGCACACCGGGGAGGTGCGCGTGTCGCGCTGGCTGGGGGTCTTCGACGTCGGCCGGGTGATCAACCCCAAGACGGCGACCAGTCAGCTGCGCGGCGGGATCGTCATGGGCATCGGGGCCGCGCTGTGCGAGGAGACGCTGGTCGACCCGCGGACCGGGCGCATCATGAACCCCGGCCTGGCCGACTACCACGTGCCGGTACAGGCCGACACGCCCCGGATCGACGTCGACTACCTCGACGAGCCCGACCCGATGACCCCGCTCGGGCTGCTGGGCGTGGGCGAGGTCGGCATCACCGGCGTGGCCGCCGCCGTGACCAACGCCGTGTACCACGCCACTGGTGTGAGGATCCGGGACCTCCCCGTGACGCTGGACCGGCTGCTGTGACACTGCTCAGCACTCCAGTCCGGTGACGGCGCCAGCTGCAGGTGAGTGGCGCGCGTACCGCAGCGATCATCTGCACGATCCGGCCGGCGTCATCGGGCCGGCGTCATTGGCTGAGGGTCTCGTCGAGCCAGTCGAGGACGCGCTGCTCGAGCAGCGAGCGAGCCATGGGTTCGCAGTGGCGGTCGGCGCCCTCGGCGGCGGTGAAGCGGACCAGCTGCTTGGGCCCGGGCAGCGCGTCGAAGAGCCGCCGGGACTGGCCCGGCCAGAACTGCTCCCCGTCGGGATCGGTGATCAGCATCGGGGTGGTGATCCGGTCGGCCACACCCTCCAGGGCGTACCGGCGGGCCTCGGTGACCACGTCGTACGCCGACGTCTTGCCGTAGGGCTTGGCGCGCCACTCCCAGTTCTGCCGCTCGCCCGCGGTCGCCTGCTGCATCCCCGCGGCCATGAGCTGGTCGAACCGCTGCTGGTCGCCGGCGTCGAGGCAGTCGCGCAGCGGCTGCGGCAGCGCGTTCCACCAGGGCTCGAACGCGTCGTACACGCCGGGGTCGGCGATGCCGGCGGCGATGCGGTGCTCGAAGGCCAGCGCGCGGGGCACCCAGTAGCCGCCCTGACTGACGCCGTGCAGCGTGATCCGCTCCGGATCGACGTCCGGCCGCGCCGACAGGTAGTCGACCACCGGCGTGATCACCGCCTCCCAGTCGTACCGGAAGGGCACCTGGCGCTCGAACAGCATGGACTGCTGACCGGGACCGTCGAAGACCAGCACGTTGTATCCGCGGTTGACCGCGCCCGCGCCGAGCGGCGGCCACAGGGTGGTGACGGGGCCGTCGCTGCCGTTGTTCACCACCAGCGTCGGGTGCCGCCCGTCCGTGCCTGGAGGGGTGAAGAAGTAACCGGGCATGGTGGTGCCCTCGTAGGGGATCTCGACCCGCTGGCCGGCCGGTTGCAGGCGGTCGACGTGGTCGTCGAAGCAGCGCCGGTGCGCTCGGAACGTCGACTGCAGCAGCGCTTCGGGGTCTTGGGTGCCATCCACCGCGGACAGTGCCTGTGCGTAGTAGGCGCTCGCCCGCAGGTACGCCGACCGGGCACTCACCGGATGACCGGCGGCGGCGCACCCGTCGGCGATCGCGGCGACGCGGTCGGCGGTGGCGATCCACTCGGTGCACCAACTGGTCGCGTCGCCGTCGACGATGCGCGTCGCGGTCGCCAGCATCTCCCCGACGTCCCCGCACCCGGAGAACACACCGCCCAGACCGAGCTGGAACTGGAAGTCGAACTGCTCGAAGTCGAAGAACCGGCGCGCCATCGCATCCTCCATCCGAACGCTGGCCGGGCCTGTTTCCACGGTGACCAGTCCACGTCGGGAAGGAAAGAGGATGGCGCCTCAGCCGATCCCAGCTCGCGAGCTCCTCGTACCGGGCCAGTGTGGCGGCGAGGGCGAGGAAGGCGAGCAACAGCCGGGCGGGGCCCTCCTCGGCACAGGGTCGACGACCTGGAGCTGGCCAACGGACGTGCAGGTCAAAGCCTGTCCGCGTGATCGGCCGGTGTTGGTCATCGTCGGGCGTCAGGGGTGGTTTGTCGGTCGTACGTTGGTCGCGTCCAGCAGAGCGACCAGATCGCTACAGGCTCAGCACCAGCCGCAGCGCGGCAGCGACTCGCTGCACCTCCTCGACGCTCAGACGCCCGGCGCCGGCTCCCAGACGCTGCGGATCGACCGCGGCAGTCTGCCCTGTCGCAGCGAGTGCATGCGGTCTCGTGTGGGTCGATCACGCTGTTCACCCGGGTGTTGTCGTAGGAGTTCCTCGACGCTGCCGAGGGAGGGGCGGCGCCGCGGCGTCGCACCGACCGCAGAGCACAGGACGGGGCCGCTCGATGAGGCCGCCCGCGGTGTGGCACCTGCGGAGTTGCAGCCTGTGCGCCCACCGTCACAACCCGCCGCACCGGACGGTGGGACAGGCGGACCGTCAGCGGTGTCCTTCTGGGCGGCGGGTGGTCGGTGGGACGGTTCTACTTCCCCTCCTCCTCAGTACTGGGGCGGTCCGTCGGACGAGGAACTCCCATGACACCTGACGACATCTCGATCGCCACGCTCCGTCAGCGCATCGCCGGGGAGGTGCTCGGCCCCGCCGACGAGGGGTTCGGCCAGGCGCGGGCCGCGGCGATCTTCAACGGGGACATCCGGAGACAACCGGCACTCATCGTGCGCCCCACCTCCACCGAGGAGGTCGCGCAGACCGTCCTCTGGGTCCGGGAGCAGGGCGCCGACCTCACGGTGCGTGGCGGTGGGCACAGCGGGGCGGGGACAGCGGTCGCCGACGGTGCGGTGATGCTGGACCTGTCCCGCCTCGACGGTGTGCGGGTCGACCCGGAGGCGCGCCGGGCGTACGTCGGTGGAGGTGCGACATGGGCCGCCGTCGACGCCGCGACGGCGCCGCACGGGCTGGCCGTCGTCGGAGGCCTGGTCAGTCACACGGGGGTGGCGGGGCTGACGCTCAGCGGCGGGATGGGCTGGTTGATGGCCCGGCAGGGGCTCAGCTCCGACAACCTCCTCGAGGCCACCCTCGTCACCGCGGACGGCCGCACGGTGACGGCGTCCGAGCAGTCCCATCCCGAGCTCTTCTGGGGACTCCGCGGCGCCGGCACCAACTTCGGGGTGGTCACCGAGTTCGTGTTCGCGCTGCACGAGGTGGGTCCCCTGGTGCACCTGGGGATGTTCTTCTGGCGCGCGGAGGACGCCGCCGAGCCGTTGCGGCTCGCCCGGGACCACCTGTTCGCCCTGCCTGACGGCATGGGCGCGGCGGTGGTGGGGATGTCGGCCCCGCCGGAGCCCTTCGTGCCCGAGGAGCACCACGGTACGACCGGTGTCGCCGTCATCGTCGTGGGCTGGGGCACCGCGGAGGAGCACGCCGCGGCGATCCAGCCGCTGCGGGACCGCCGGCCGCTGTTCGAGCTGGTCACGCCGCTGCCCTACGTGGCGCTGCAGCAGATGCTCGACGCCGGCAACCCGTGGGGCATCCTCGCCTACGACAAGGGGCTCAACCTGGACGGCCTGTCCGACGACGCCATCGACGTCCTCCTCACCTGGCTCCCCCGCAAGCGTTCACCGCTGTCCTACGTCCCGATGTTCGCGCTCTCCGGCAGGTACCGCGAGATCCCCGACGACGCGACGGCCTGGGGCAGCCCCCGCAGCGCGCGCTGGGCAGCCGCCATCGTGGCCTTCGCCACCGACGAGGAGACGTTGGCGGCCGACCGCGCCTGGGTGCGGGATCTCTGGCGGGCGCTCAGGCCTCACGCCGGCGACGCGGTCTACCTCAACTTCGAGGCCGACCTCGACCAGGACCGGGTGCGCGCCGCGTACGGTGAGGAGAAGTACGGCCGCCTGGCCGCGCTCAAGGCCCGCTGGGACCCGGACAACGTCTTCCGCCACAACGCGAACATCCCTCCCCAGGCGGCCGCCGGCGTGGCCGACCAGGACATCCCCGCGCCCAGGGCGGGGAGGACGCGACCGACCCAGCCGGCCACCTGACCCGGGGGGACGCCTGGCCCCGCCGGCGTCGCGGCACGACGTGCGCCGGGGGGGGGGGGGGGGGGGGGGGGGGGGGGGGGGGGGGGGGGGGGGGGGGGGGGGGTGGGGGGGGGGGGGGGGGGGGGGGG